>DFFH01000047.1:5431-5713 GCA_002368805.1 Mageeibacillus sp. UBA3781
AAAGAAGAGATCTTCCTGGCGCTTTTCGAGCGGGAATATGTCCGCTGGAACGAGGAATTGACTTCGATCCTTGAAAAGAATAAGACGCTTTCGAAAAAGCAGCTCGCGAAGAAACTTGCGACCTCGATCGCCAACAGAGAGCAGCTTCTTAAGCTTCTGGCGATGAATAACTACGATATGGAAGCCAACAGCCGCCCGGAACTTCTGACTTCCTTCAAAGTGGCATATGGCGAGTCCCTGCGGATCGTAGGCAGCATCATTTCGAAGTTCTGCCCGGAAAAG
>DFFH01000060.1 GCA_002368805.1 Mageeibacillus sp. UBA3781
GTATAAGATACCTGTACATAGGAATACTGCATCGCATCATTGCGAAGTATGAAATCACACTCAAGTTTACCGATACGTCCGATGCTCACGGAGTAATCATGAGATCTGGCATAAATATAGGTAACATTTTCTAACACCGGACCGAAATTGATCCTGTTATCAGTATTCTGAACATAGAAGAAACTAAGATCTGCGAGATAGTACTTTTTCTCGCCACTTAGGGACTTCTTCGACTTCATATCAAATCTCGGACACTCATATATGATCTTCGCATCAATTAAAGCCTTGATATACCTGGCAATGGTCGCTTCACTTATGGGAGTGCCTGTCTGATTGATTGCTTTCTTCAGGCTCTTTAGGCTTGTTGTTGCGCCGAAATTATTAATGACATATTTCTGCACCGTCTCAAAAGTACTCTTGTTACGAATCTTTATACGTTTTCTTATGTCTTTTTCATAGATTTCGTCAATCACACTCTGCACATATCGTCTCTTGGCCGGCATGCTGTCAAGTGTTATCGTTCTGGGAAAACCGCCTTCCAGAACATAGTTCTGCATCTCGACTGCACGTTCAGCTGCTATCGGTTTGCCGTAATATTCTTTAAATTGCTCATATTCTTCGAAAGAGAGCGGAAACATCTCGAATTCAATATAACGGCCGGTAAGTTTTGTCATGAGTTCTCCACTCAACAAGTAAGAGTTAGAACCGGTTACAAAGATCGACCATTCTCCTGTTCCGCGAAAGCCGTTCAAAACGATTTCGAACCCTTCGACATTTTGAACCTCATCGATAAACAGATACTTTATATCCTTATTCCTATCGGCACTGTTGATCAGCTCTTCCAGTTGATCTGCTTTTGTTATCTTGTTGTATTCTTTGCAGTCAAGATCAAAGTAGGCGATATTGTCTTCATTTATACCACCGGCGCGCAACTCATTGGCAATTGTCTCCATCAGACAAGACTTACCGCATCGTCTAACCCCGGTAATAACCTTTATAATATCTGTCGCATGGTAAAAATCACGCACTTTGCGCAGATAGTTTTCTCTAGGGAACCACTCCATCTTGGCACCTTCTTCCATGTACTTACTGATGAAATTCTAACAAAAAAATGGTCAGAATTCAAATTTAACGTTAGCGTTTTTATCATTTTTGCAAAATCGCTAACGTTAAATTGCTTATTAACACTATCCATGACCTGCATAAAGCTGTTTATTTATTCAACTATCGTTACTATATCATTCTTCAGAGAAAATGTTTTCTTTATCGCTTTCACCACTTTGATGTCGGCAGGAAGCCAGTTCACTGAATCCAGTTCTTCTATGGAAAGCCATTTGGCCGCTTCATGTTCCAGAAGTTTCATCTTTGAACCTTTTGCCAGTCCTGACCAGAAGCAGTCCATGGAAAGATGGAATTCCGGATAGTCATATTCCACCGTCAGAAGAAGATCACCGACTGCGATTTCCGCATCCAGTTCTTCGCGGATCTCACGTCGAAGCGCCTCTTGCGGCGTCTCTCCTGCTTCGATTTTTCCTCCGGGGAATTCCCATCCGTCTTTAAAAGCACCATACCCCCGCTGTGTTGCGAAGATCCGGTCCCCATCACGGATGATGGCAGCGACGACACGTACCGTTTTCTTTCGGTTTTCCATCAGCCAGGCAAAAGCTTTCGCCGTGCGTATATCCGGTTCTTTGAAGTGGTTCCCTTCATTCCATTCGAGGACACAGCTGACGCCACGTTCCTGAAGTACCTCATGCGCTTCACGGATCCTTTCTCCCACCGTTGCCATCACCGGATTACGTGTCTTTTCTTCTTTATCGCCGAGACTGAGATACACAGAATCTGTCTGGATCTTCTGGTCTTTCATGTAATCAAGAAATCCCGGAAACCATACCGACGGAGATGCCGCGGCGACACCGCTGAACCGGTCAGTCTGAAAGGCGGCCCACAGAGCGAAAAGTCCGGCCAGTGAATACCCGCCGATATAGTATGTTTTTCCTTCATCAGAACAGAGATCAAGTATTTCACTAAGAGTCTTTTCGGCACCATCTCCGAAGTCCTCTTTCCCGAAAACGGCAGGTGCTTTCCACGGAGAAAGATCTTTATTCCAGTCTTCGACCTGACAGGCAATCAGAAAGAAGGCTCTCCCACAGCTTTCGGCTATGACAGAAACCTCATTCTCTATTCCTTCCATGTCGTGATCATCGACCGGCTGGATCAATACTATGTCCGCATTCGGATTTCCTAATCTATGTAACTTCATCGTACGCTACTTCAGTTTTTTACCTATATTCTTCAGACCCACACGCTATTTCTTACTCAATTATATCATGCGCTTTCGCCTAATCTTGATTCATTATGAATTCGTTTTCACTCTCAGAAATAAATCTAAATTCTCTCTTGACTTGGAGTTAACTCCAAGTTGTAAAATGAACATATCAACTGGCGAATCGGCCAAAAGGACGGTTGATCGAACATGAAGAAAAGAATATTGATCCTGCTTTTATCTTCTGCAATCTGTATGAGCGGATGTGCAGGGAAAACGGAAACGACAGGGACAAGTGCTTTTACGGAAGCCTCGGCGGAGAGCACGACGATAGCCACCGAAGCAACAACTTCGGAAGGCACAACAACAGAATCTGCCACAACTTCCAAATCGGAAGCAACAGACTCTGAACCCTCGGCAGAAACAGCAAAGGAGAAAACCATGGTACTGAAAATCGGAGATACTAAAGTTCCCGTCACCTGGGAAGATAATGATTCCGTTTCTGATCTAAAAGCACTTGCGAAGGATAGTCTTACCATCGAGATGTCCATGTATGGTGGATTCGAACAGGTCGGTCCGATCGGAAAAAGCATCACAAGAAATGATGCCAAGACCACTACTTCTTTCGGAGACATCGTTCTTTATTCGGGAGACCAGATCGTCATCTTCTACGGTTCCAATTCCTGGTCCTATACCCGCCTTGGTAGAATCGATCTATCCGAAGACGAGATGACGGAGCTTCTTTCCAACGGAGATGTGACCATCACGCTCTACATGGAGTGAACGAAGACGTAATCACGTCCATTCAAAAGTGATTTTAACGTCAATCTCGACCATATGGCATAGAGCCTGATAAATCAATATTTGTAACAATGTTAAACATAACATAATAGAGCAAAATGCAAGGAGGAAGAGCAATGTTAGGTAATTTCAGCTACAAGAACGCAACCAAACTCTATTTCGGAGATGACTCACTTTCGTATCTTAATGAGGAGCTTCCGAAGTACGGAAAGAACATCCAGCTCATCTATGGCGGCGGCTCCATCAAGAGAAACGGGATCTACGATCAGATCGTGAAGATCCTCAAAGATAACGGGAAGAACATCATCGAGGATGCAGGCGTCATGCCGAATCCGACAATCGAGAAACTTCGCGAAGGCATAAAGATCGCACGGGAAAATAATGTAGATCTTCTTCTGGCCGTAGGCGGCGGTTCCTGCTGCGACTATGCCAAGGCCGTATCCGTCTCCGTGCACTGCGACGAAGATCCATGGGACAAATACTACATCCGGTTCGAAGAACCCACATGCGAGATCGTTCCTGTCGGCTGCATCCTGACCATG
>DFFH01000065.1 GCA_002368805.1 Mageeibacillus sp. UBA3781
TGCGGAAGATGCCCGGGTCGAAAAGACCGATGATGTCTCCGGCATAGGCGTCTTCAACGATCGTTCTGTCCTGCGCCATGAACTGCTGCGGCTGGGCGAGTGTGATCTTCTTTCCGGATCTCATATGCTTGACGGACATTCCTTTTTCGAATTTGCCGGAGCAGATGCGCATGAAGGACATTCTGTCTCTGTGGTTTGGGTCCATGTTTGCCTGGATCTTGAAAACGAATCCGGAGAAGAAGTCTTCATCCGGCGCGATCACACCTTCGGAGGTCTCGTGGGCCTGCGGTCCCGGTGCGATCTCGAGGAACTTTTTAAGGAACGGCTCGACGCCGAAGTTCGTGATCGCGGATCCGAAGAATACGGGAGTGAGCTCGCCGGCAAGGATCTTATCAAGATCGAAGGGGTCGCCCGCCATGTCGAGAAGTTCGATGTCATTCTTCAGCGTCTCGTAGTGGTGGTCGCTTAAGATCTTCTTCAGTGCTTCTTCATCGTTGATACCGGCAGAGATGGACTTGACCATGGAAGCACCGTGGTCCTTGGTTTCGTTGTCGAAGAGAAGGACTTCTTCGGATTCTCTGACATATACGCCCTGAAAATCACCGTCAGTTCCGATCGGCCAGTTGATCGGGTTACTGCGGATGCCGAGGACTTTTTCGAGCTCGTCGATAAGGTCGAAGGGGTTCTTCGCGGCACGGTCCATCTTGTTGATGAAGGTGAAGATCGGGATACCGCGCTTGCGGCAGACGGTAAAGAGCTTGATGGTCTGTGCCTCGACACCTTTTGCACCGTCAAGAAGCATGACTGCGGCGTCCGCGGCGCAGAGTGTACGGTAGGTATCCTCGGAGAAGTCCTGGTGACCGGGGGTGTCCAGGATATTGATGCAGTAGCCGTCATAGTTGAACTGCATGACGGACGAGGTAACGGAGATACCACGCTGCTTCTCGATCTCCATCCAGTCGGAGGTCGCGTGGTGCGCGGCTTTTCTGGCTTTAACGGAACCGGCCATATGGATGGCGCCTCCGTAGAGCAGGAGTTTCTCGGTCATTGTTGTCTTACCGGCGTCCGGGTGCGAGATGATCGCGAAGGTACGGCGGCGTGAAATTTCGTTTCGTGTATTTTCGTCCATATAGACAGCCTCTCCAGTTTGGTTACAATTGCAAAAATACGATATAATAGTAGTGGTTTTCCGGAAATGCCCGGCGGCGGATCACCCGATGTATCGGAAGCCCGCCTTCCCGAAGGTTCCGGATAAGCCACAATATTATATCAGCCTTACCCCGTAAGGGCAAGGAAATGCCGAGACTTCGGCAGGAAAAAGAGGTGTATATGCCGGTAAAAGACGTAAGATTGGCAGTGCTTATCGATGCGGACAATATCTCCGCGACTTATATTAAGCCGATGATGCTCGAGATCGCGCGCTACGGCAACCCGACCATCAAGCGTATCTACGGCGACTGGACGAAGCCGCAGCTTGGTCCCTGGAAGCAGGTGCTCCTCGACCATGCGATCTCTCCTGTCCAGCAGTTCGGATACACATCCGGCAAGAATGCGACAGACTCCACCCTGATCATCGATGCGATGGATATCCTTTATACCGAGAGCGTGGACGGCTTCTGTCTGGTTTCTTCCGACAGTGATTTTACAAGACTTGCCACGCGGCTCAGAGAAGCTGGCAAGATCGTGTACGGTATCGGCGAGAAGAAGACGCCGACCCCGTTTGTTGCGGCCTGTGACCGCTTTATCTTCCTGGAGATCCTGGCCCCGAAAGAGAAGAAGACGAAGAATTCTGAGGCTTCCGCTGCAAAAGCACTGTCCCAGGCAGATACAGCGGAAGCCCAGGATGCATCTGATTCCGCAGATGCAGAGAACAAGTCGGGAGCAAGAGTCCCGAAAGATATTGATGAAGCCACCTGCGAGCTGATCGCAAGTTCCGTTTCCGATCTGGCAGACGAAGACGGCTGGGCGTTCCTTGGGGATGTTGGAAACCTGGTCAATAAGAAGAGCCCGTCATTTGACGCCCGTAACTATGGCTTTTCGAAGATGAGCAAACTCATGCAGTCGCTGGGTTTTCTGGAATGTGAGCTCCGTGTCAACGAGAAGAATCCGCAGGTGAAACTCATATATGTTCGCAATAAGGAGGATAATTGAAAGTGCGAAGAAGTGCAGGTGTACTGTTACACATTACGTCGCTCCCGGGTGTTTACGGGATCGGCGGTTTTGGCAAAGAGGCGATAGATTTCGCCAAGAAACTGAAAGAAGCCGGGATGGCCTACTGGCAGGTGCTCCCGTTTACGAACCCGGGTTCGGGAGACTCCCCCTATCAGAGTGATTCCGCATTTGCCGGATCTCCGCTCATTATTGACCCGGAGGACCTTTATGAGAGAAAGCTCCTGACGAAGGAAGAACTCGACAAGTGCAAATACCCGGGATCCTGCTACAGCGTGGATTACGCATGGGTCAGGGAAAACCGCATGCAGATGCTGAAAGATGCCTATGCAAAGGTCGATGAAACGATCCGCAAGGAGATGCTGAAGTTCGAAAAAGAAAATCCCTGGGTCAAGGATGTGATCGTTTTCCAGGCAATCAAGGAGACACAGGGCCAGAAAGCATGGTGGGACTGGGACGATAAAGCTCTCCAGAAGCACGATGCGAAAGCAGTGGCGGCATTTGAGAAGGAGCACAGGGAACTCTGCGAATTCTACCTCTTTATCCAGTATATCTTCTACGCGCAGTGGACGAAACTGAAGGAGAAGATCAATGAGATCGGCATCTCCGTCATCGGTGACATCCCGATCTACGTAAGCGGTGATTCCTGCGATGTCTGGGCGAACAGATCCCTGTTCCAGACGAATAAGGACGGCACCTTTAAGAGTGTTGCCGGTGTACCGCCGGACTATTTCTGCGAAGACGGCCAGCTCTGGGGAAATCCGGTATATGACTGGGCAGCCCATGAGAAAGAAGACTACGCGTGGTGGCTCAGCAGACTCCATCAGAACTTCAAGCTCTACGATGTGATCCGTATCGACCATTTCCGCGGATTCTCCAGATACTACAGCTGCCCGGCAGATGCGAAGAATGCCAGAAACGGCAAGTGGAACCCGGGCCCGGGCATGAAGCTCTGGAATAAGATCTTCGATGAATTCGGAAAAGAACCTCCGATCTTCGCTGAGGATCTCGGTGAGACGGATGACGAGCTGATCCGCTTCCTTGACGAGACCGGACTTCCGACGATGCGCGTCCTTCAGTTCGGTATGGTGCCGCATGACGACAGCAAGCACATGCCGCACAATTACCCCGAGAACTGCATCGCCTACACGGGAACGCATGATAACAACACACTTCTCGGCTGGCTCTGGGAGGCATCCGAAGAAGACAGGAAGTTTGCGCTCGAGTACTGCCGTTTTCACGGGGATAACTGGGGCGACGGCGGAGTGCATGCACCGGCATGCCGTGCCATGATCACGACCGTGTGGTCATCGGCCGCCAAACTCGCGATCGCGCCCTTGCAGGACGTGATGGGATTTGGTTCCGACACGAGAATGAATGCCCCGGGCATGCCGACCGGCCAGTGGCGGATCCGCTTCGGCGCGGACTCCATCAATCAGATGGACACCAAGTGGCTCAGTAAACTGAACTGGGTATATAAGAGATTCTAATTCGAAGCGCCTTCGGGAAAAGCACTTTCCCGGAGGTGTTTTTGCCAAAAGGAGGCGCCTATGAGTAAGTACATGCTTTCGATCGACCAGGGAACGACATCTTCCCGCGCCATGATCTTCAGAGAAGACGGCACTTGCGTGGCTTCTGCGCAGGAGACCTTTGACCAGCATTACCCGAAGCCGGGATGGGTCGAACATGATCCGGAGGATCTCTGGAGGACTGTGTGTGACTGCATCCGTCAGGCGCTTGCCAAGGCAAATATCCAGCCCGGCGAGATCTCCGGTATCGGTATCACGAACCAGAGAGAGACGACGATCCTGTGGGAAAAGAACAC
>DFFH01000019.1 GCA_002368805.1 Mageeibacillus sp. UBA3781
GGTTTAGTGTGACGGAAAACGGAATGCGGGTAAAGAAGAGTCTGATCTCGTCGGTGGAGATCCCTTTTGATGAGATCAGTAAGATCCATATCGCTTCCGGAGATTCCTCGATCACGACAAAAGACGGCACTGAATATGTAAGCAGGAGTGTCGGCGTGATCACACATAGTTATCCTCAGATCTACGACCATATCGTGAAGCACAATATCGACTTTACTGATGACTATGAAAAGACCGGCGTAGGCAAGGTCTATACCCATGACGAAGTACTGGCACTCGTTTCGAAAATCACTCCGATCGCGCAGGAAACCGCGGACCGAGTGATCCGTGAAAAGCTCGGAGAAGAATACTCGGCGCAGCTTTCCGTAAAAGAGAAAAACGAAGATGCGATCATGTACTTCAGCCTCGCAAAGTACGGTGAGATCGTGAAGATCCCGCCTGAACTGAATAACGGACTTAGCGATGCCGAGGAGACCGCCTTCGACGATATGGTGCTGTTCTTCCTTACCGAGTGGCATGCAGAAGACCGGTCCGGACGCTACGGCGTCACGGTCGAGCTCACCGACGAAACTCAGTGCAGAAAGACCGTCGAGGACTTCGTCGACTACTTCTGCGAAACTTTTCTAGCCTGGAAAGAGCGTAAATAGGCAGTTGCAACTGCCGGTTGACACATTTCCAAGGCGGCTTGATAGCAGGCAATCGGGGTTTTAGATATCCTTAGATCATCAAGCAGGTGCACCGAAGTCTTGATTAAAGAATACAGAGCAAAACTGTTATAATGATGATTGAGAGGTAAGAGAAATGATCCTGGCAGAAAAAATAATGGAAGAAAGAAAAAAGAACGGCTGGTCGCAGGAGGATCTCGCGGATAAGCTCGGCGTCTCCAGACAGTCGGTCAGTAAGTGGGAAAGCGCCCAGTCGGTCCCGGATCTCAACCGTATCCTCGAGATGAGCCGGCTCTTTAATGTAAGCACCGATTATCTTCTGAAGGATGAGCAGGACCGTCCGGCAAATCAGACATCCGAAGATTCAGGTAAGGAACTGCGAAGAGTGTCCATGGAGGAGGCGAATGCTTTTCTCAAAGAGAATGATTCCTTTGCAAGGAAGATCTCCCTTGGCACGCTCATCTGCACGCTTTGCCCGGTCCCGCTTCTCGCCGTCATGGCTCTTCAGAAAGCGGGAGCACTTCCCCTCGCGGAAGATCCGGCCGGTGCGATCGGCATCATCCTTCTTCTCATCATGGTGGCCATCTCCCTTATTTTCTTTATCCCGGCTGCGATGAGCCATGATAAATGGGAGTATCTGGAAAAGGAATCCTTCGACGCAGAATATGGTGTAGAAGGCATGGTCAAAGCGAAGTCGGAAAAGTTCCAGAGCCGTTTTATCCGGGCGATCACAGGCGGAACAGTTTCGATCCTGATCGGTGTGTGCGCACTCATCGCCGGAGCCGCCATCGATGAAAAGAACGAACCGCTCCTCATGGGACTTACCTGTGTGCTGTTCACTTTCATTGCAATCGGTGTATTCATGATCGTCCGCGCAGGCATCACCAAAGACGGTTACAGCAAGCTCCTTCAGGAGGGCGATTACAGTAAAGAAGAGAAAAGTAACACTGTTCTAAATGCCGTAACTCCGGCCTATTGGATGGTGATCACCGCGATCTATCTGACCATCAGTTTCCTGACCAACAGATGGGATATCACCTGGCTCGTATGGGCGGTGGCCGGTGTTCTCTATGGCGGACTGAGTGTGGTCCTTCGTGCCGTGCACAAGAGCAGGCAGGGATAATCTTACGTCAGATCTCTATACATCAGGATCTCGTCGTGATAGGTGCCATCATCGAAACGCAGAGCATTGTGACGGCGTCCGGTCTCGATAAAACCGCACTTCTTATAGAGCGCCTGCGCCTGTGTATTCTCGGCAACAACTTCCAGATCGACCTGCGTCCAGCCGATCTGCTTGGCAAGCTCGCACATATAATTGATCATGGCTGTCCCGATCCCGAGACCCCAGTATTCTTTATATAGAGCGATAGCGAGAGAACAGCGGTGCTGGATCTTCCGCTTATCACCGATACCGAAGATTGCGCCGTTACCGGCAACCTTTCCATCGACGATCGGCGCCATCATGATCTGGTACGGATCTTCCAGCAGTCTTCCGAGGATATCTACCTCTCCTTCTAAGGTGTAGTTTACTTCATCCGGATAGCGGAGAAGGAATTCTGTTTCACCTGCTGTTTTCTTCAGATAATCGAGCATCGGCTCGGCAAGATCCGGTCCATTCGGGCGCAGGATACACTTTCTTCCGTCCTTAAGTGTGATCTCTCTTTCCTGGAATCTCATAGTGCTTACCTCGCTATTTCTTTTGTTGCTATCATTATACATCCGGAAGATCACTTAGAAACTATACTAAAAATATAGAGAAACAATAGTATAATGAAGCAAGAATAGATTCAAGAATAGATTCAATACAGGTGTAAGATTATGCTTTGGAGACAAGATGGAGGAAAGGCGATCCTCGTTTCACTGATCATCGTCGGGGTCGTTCTTCTGATCCGGTATTTGTATCATAAGTTTCAGTAACCGGCAATTTGTATCCCCGGGTGCCTCCCATATCTCATTTCCTGAAAGAAGTAGAAAATATGTATAGAGTTACTTTCAACGATAAAGAACTTACCGTCCGGACGGAAAGCTCGCTGTTCTCTCCGAGAGAACCCGACAAGGGAACACTTGCCATGCTTAATCATGTGGGTTTTCAAGCAGAAGACAAAGTCCTCGATCTGGGATGCGGATGCGGCATCGTGTCGCTGGCGGCAGCTGCTTTTGGCGTCAAACCTCAAAACATCGTGCTTACAGATGTCGATGAACTGGCAGTAAAGACAGCGGAGAAAAACTTGAAAGAAAACGGATTCGATGGTGCTGTTTTTGTCTCAGGGGACGCACTTACCAATGTCCCGGGATCCGACTTCAGCCTGATCCTCTCCAATCCGCCGTACCATACAGACTTCAAAGTCGCGAAGACCTTTATCGAAAAGGGCTTCAACCGCCTGAG
>DFFH01000061.1 GCA_002368805.1 Mageeibacillus sp. UBA3781
ACAACCAGGATGGTATCCGTCCGACTTCTGTCACAGTACATCTGCAGCAGAACGGAGTGAACTTCGGTGAAGCGGTAACGCTCAACGAAGCAAACAACTGGACAGCCACGAAGGATAATCTGCCGAAGTACGATGCATCCAATAGTGCATATACATACACCTGGGTAGAGGATGCAGTAACGGATTACGCAGCAACATCTTCCGTAAACGGAAATGTGACGACGATCACAAACAAGCATACTGCAGAAGTTGTATCCGTATCTGTTGAGAAGATCTGGGATGACAGCAATAATCAGGATGGTATCCGTCCGGCATCTCTGGATGTTAAACTTCAGAAGAATGGAGCAGATCTTAAGACTGTAACCCTGAACGAAGCGAACGGCTGGAGCTATACTGAAGCGAACCTGCCGAAGAATGAAAACGGCACGGCGATCACCTATACATGGTCTGAGCCGAGTGTGACCGGATATACCTCCACAACGACGGTATCCGGAAATAAGACAACGCTTACGAATAAACATACTGCAGAAGTAGTTTCTGTAACTGTTGAGAAGGTTTGGGATGACAGTAATGACCAGGATGGACTCCGTCCGGCATCTCTGGATGTAACGCTTCAGAAGAATGGAGCAGACCTTAAGACTGTAACCCTGAACGAAGCGAACGGCTGGAGCTATACAGAAGCGAACCTGCCGAAGAATGAAAACGGAACGGCGATCACCTACACATGGTCTGAGCCGAGTGTAACCGGATATACTTCCGGCAAAACAGTATCCGGTAATAAGACGACGTTTACGAACAGTCACACAGCAGCCGTGATATCTTTGACTGTTGAGAAGGCTTGGGACGACAACAATAACCAGGATGGTATCCGTCCTTCTGAGCTGAAGGTAACGCTTCTGAAAAATGATGTGGATTACGCAGAAGTGACACTGAATGATGCGAACAACTGGACAGCGACGGTGGACAACCTTCCTGCAAAGAGTGGAGCACAGGAGAATGTGTACAAATGGGAAGAGAAGACTGTTCCAACGGGATACACATTTAAGGGTGCCAGCAAGAGCGGCTCAGTGACAACACTTATTAATGAGCATGCAGCAGAAGAGATCACGCTGACAGTAGAGAAGGTCTGGGATGATAACGGTAATGTTGCCGGTCAGCGTCCTGCCAGCCTGAAGGTCACGCTGAATGCGGATGGCGCTTACTATGCAGATGTCACTCTGGATAAGACAAACAACTGGACCGCGACAAAGACTGTCCCGAAGTACAACAACGGAACAGAAGTAAGCTACAGCTGGGAAGAGAATGTTCTGCCACAGGGTTACACAAAGACGTCCACAGTGAATGGAAATACCACAACGCTGATAAATACCTATGATCTCTCCCGTGAGAAGACATCGGTAACAGTTAAGAAGGTATGGGACGATAACAATAATGCGGATGGCAAGCGTCCGGCAAGCCTCGAAATGACGCTGAGCAACGGAACAGTCGTAACACTTAGTGAAGCAAACGGCTGGTCCGCGACAGTAGATGATCTGGCAAAGTACGATTCGAACGGTACGGAGATCACTTACACCTGGACGGAAGGCGCAATGCCTCAGGAGTATTCGAAGACGGGTGAGGATACGGTCGGCAACACGACAACGTTCACGAACACCTATACTGCACCGGCTCCGGTACTTGGAAGCCTGAAGATCGAGAAGATCCTGGGAGCGGATGCACCGGCAAGTGCAGCATCAAAGACGTATCACTTCACCGTGACCGGCCCGAATGGATACAAGAAGGATGTGGAGATCCAGGGTGCAGGTACCGTGGAACTGACAGATCTTGAGCTTGGTATCTATACGATCACTGAGAATGAAGAGGATGCAAAGATCGACGGCTATACGCTGAGTGTATCGAACAACGGTGTAAGTGTTGAGCTTACAGACGCAACGCAGAAGACGGAGCAGATCACGAACAACTACACGAAGAATACTGAGCCGACGCAAACGCAACCTACGGATACGCAGCCTACGGATACGAACCCGACAGGAACAGCGCCGACAGCAACTGAGCCTTCGGAGAGTAAGGAATCCTCTACTGAGACCGCTCCGAGTGATGGTCCGTCGGAAGAATCTCCGACACCGACACCGGATAAGACGATCGTTGATGTTACTATCGATGACAATCCGGTTTCTCCGGAGAATTACAAGAAGAAGCCGGATGGTACGGTAGAGTTTACTCCGGAGACGATCGAAGGACTGACTCTCGGTGCACACCGTGCAGTGATCAAGTACAGTGATGGCTCGACAAAGACGATCGAGTTTGAAGTAATTACTTCTTCAAGAGGAAACAAGATCGTCAAGACCGGTGATGTCGGTGGTGTCGATATCGTTCCGGTAGTGTCGCTCTTTACCATAGCGGCAGCATCGCTGGCGATCATGCTCATCAGAAAACGCCGTTCGCAGCATGACGAACAGTAATGGATCCGTTTTCGGATGAAAACTAAAAACTAAAAGGGAGTGTCTCCTTCGCGGGGGACACTCCATTTCTTTGTATGACTTTGTGGGATTTTTTGATTCTTCCAGTTAGCTTAGATAATCTTCCAGATCGTCATAGTATCTTTCGATGTTGCGTTCCGGTTTACTGGTCTTGTAGATTTTCGGATAGGCGATGCAATTGAGAAGACACAGAAGAAGTGCAATAGAAGCGAAAACGATAGCAACGATGGTGACTGCGCTACAGTTCTTGGTGACCAATGACACGATAATGAGTGCCCATGCGGTAAGTACCAAACCTCCGGATATCCAGAAAAATGCGATCCATGTCGAGCAGTTTTCTCTGACAGATGCGGTGGCATATCCCCATGAAGGGACTATAACCGGGATGGTGTACATGATCAGAAGAAATATAAAGGAAACCAGAGTTAAGATGAGTGCGACGATGGAACAGCCTTTTTTCTTCTTCGGTTTGAAGGCTGCGGGCTGCTGCGCGGTCATCGGGTACGGCGCATAGTATCCATTTGGCTGGGCAGGCTGCTGCATCATCGGAGGCTTCTGCATCATCGGCGGATAGGGCGCAGACGGGTACGGATTTGGAACTCTCTGAGCAGCCTGTGGAACCGGTGGCTGTGGTGGAGTCTGAGCGGGAGCCGAAGGCATGGCCTGCGGGTTAGGCTGCTGTGCCTGGAATACCGGTACAGGGGCAGGTACAGGTGACTGTGGCCTGACCGGAGCCGGAGGTGGAACCGGTGCTTGTGGAAAAACCGGAGAGACGGATGCGAGCGGCTGACCGCAATAATAGCAGAATTTGCTGCCATCGTCTAACTCTTTGCCGCATTTGGTGCAAAACATAAAAAAGCCCCCTTTTTATACGATCCTTATGGATAAGGATCAAACATACTCACATTATAGATCTGCGAAAAATGAAGTTCAATGACATGCCACCAGGCAGAAAATGCAGAAGGGGCAGTGCTTCTGAAGAATGCGAAAGGGTCAGGAACGATAAAGACGATTCCTCTTGAACTGGATGACTTCCCGCTTAAAATCTTCCTCGAAAGTGTTTCTTGCTTTCATTGTCCACCAGTCATGGCTCAAGCGGTCAAGCTCGTCCATACGGGAGATGGATGGATCTTTTCCGAAGTGAAAAGCATCGGATGCTCGGGAAAAGATCGGGAGATCCGAGCTGCTGCGCATGGACTTCAGAACAGTCCGGCCTTTCTCGGAGAATCCGAGAAGACGAAGGTATCCCGGATCGGAAAGAAGTGAGAGATCGTCCTCGGTCTGCCCGACGGCAAGGGATGCGAGCGCGCGGAGGATCCGTGTATAGGAAAAACAGCGGGTCTCGACGGCTTGTCGGAAAGTATTGGATATGTCTTTTTGCGGATCGAAGTGTAAAGATCTCACTTCGCTTTTCAGATGACCGGAAAGCTGTGACCCCATGTGTGCAACAGAGGAAAGCCGGGCAGGATCCGTCGAGCGGATCAAGGGGATAGAAGCGGCGATCAGGTCCTTTTCGCCCATCGGAATCGTGGAGGCATTCCAAAGATGCAGCATCTCGGCGATCATCGGGATCGGCATGTGCGGGATAAGCTCGGACGAAGAGGAAATAAACCCGCCCTTGGACAGCGTGGCATAACGGGTGAGGATCTGCTTTCTCAATGCTGTTGCACTGGGAAAAGAACTTTCCTTCAGGTCCTCTTCGTGATAGGAATCTTCACGTACTAGAAGGTGCGGCCGGATGGAGGAGCCGGAACGGGAGATCTCACGCAGGTAAGCAACCGCTAAGATGTTATTCGGTTCCCGAATGATCCGCTCAAAGTCATCGGAAGAGATGCGGCTGTCCTTGCGGGAAGCGATTACAGAAGAGGCCGCCTGCTGCCAGGAAGCGGCATAGGAGAGTCCCTTTTTCTGGCAATCTTCAAGGACTTCGCCGAACATCGGATCGGATTCCGGATCCATATCCGCAATAGCGGAAAGATCGGAAAGACTGCTGTGCTCGGCGCCGAAATAAAGATCAGTGACCACTCCGCTTCTAATAAGAGACTGCACCGCGCCATGTGCGAAACGGTTCGCGGAGCCTGTCGCAAATGTAAAAGGAAGCTCAAGGACAACATCCACCCCGCAGGAAAGAAGCGCGCAGACACGGGAGGTGCGGTCTGTCAGGGCAGGGATGCCCCGCTGGACAAATTCACCGCTCATGATGACCACGATCGGAGTATTCTCGCCCAAGTCTTCACGGACCTTGCGGAACAGGCGGAGATGCCCGTTGTGAAGCGGATTATATTCGGCTACGATTCCGGCGACGCTCATATTGCTCCTCCTGATAAAGTGGTACAATAAATATACTCTATTTAGTGCTTTTCGAAAAGGAGAAGAAGAAATGCCCTCGCTGACCTCGGTAAAATACAGCAATGCGAAGTTCCGGAAGATCGCACTGATCTGCGGGATCGCTTCTGCTGCTGTGATACTGGCGGGCATCGTGATCTATTTTCTGATCCATAACGGAGTCTTCTATAAGAGAGAAGACACAGATAGAAAGACCTATGAACTGACGGGCGAGATGCAGTCTGTCGTTTCGGAGACGGCATTTCACAGAGGATATATGTTTTCCAGGACGCTCCGGCTCCTCTCGGAAGACCGCCTGATGGATCCGTGGGTACTGTCCTGGTATGTGATCCCGGGGGCGACGAGAAGTGTACCTGCGATGGAGTCGGCATATGTGGACAGCTTCGACCAGATCCTTCTTCTGGAGTCCTATGTCAAGGACGGGAAGCGAAGTAAGGCGGAGTCCCTGATCAAGGCGATCGACAGTTCCCTTACGGACGAAAGCGGATATCTTCTGGCTTATAGAAAAGCGGATGATCTTGCCTTCGGGACGGATAGAAAGAAATCAGAGAGCTCTGAACAGAACGAGGATCCTGCATATCTTCTTCTCTCGGAACCGCCGGTGTCGATGAAGGCGACCACGAGATATCTCCGCGCGCTACTGGATTACTACGACAAATGGGGCAGCAGCAAGACCCTCGACAAGATCAGGACTCTTTCTGCGAAAATCTTTGCCGGTGGAGATCAGACATCTTACCGTGCAGCGGACCGGCTGGCCAAGCCGACACCTATTCCAGTCACGGAAAAATCACTGATCACACCGGATCCGGAACCCACGCCTGATCCGGAGAAGAGCTCGGAAGAAATAATCGTCTCCATGTCCGGTACGGAACTTGCGGCGATGGACCTTGAGGCCATGCGCCGGGCAGCAGTGCTTTTCCCGGAGTATAAGGAAAAATACGAGAATACCGTCCGTATCGTTAAAGAAGGGAAGATAAGCAGTGATCTTCCGCTTTATGCCTGGATGCATACGTCGGGCGGATATGTCTACTACACGGGAAGTAAAGGCAGTGTCGAACTGGTACCGTCTCTTTATGCGATGGTGCATCTGGCGGAGATCGGACAGCTCGATGCCGAGGGATATGCGTGGGTGTCCCAGCAGATCTATAACAGCGGATTCCTTTATACTACTTATGACATGTTCTCCGGAGCGGCGGCCTCGGATGTGGAAGCATCGGAAGCCTATGCGCTCGTCCTTTATCTGTCCGTGATCAAGGGGGACAGCCATCTGTTTACCGCGACATATAACGCAATGATGCGAAATTACGCGACGCTATCGACCAGCGACGCGCTCTATACATTCTTCCGTAATATTCCGGAATCCAGGATCTCCGTGTACGCGCGGGAGAATCTCCTGATGGAACTGATTCTTAAGTAGGTGAGAGTATGTCGTTTATTCTGCTTTTAGCATTTCTTTTCTTTGTGGGGAGTCTGACGGGCTGGGTGCTCGAGCTCTTCTACCGCCGCTTCGTCTCACAGAAAAAATGGGTCAATCCGGGTTTTCTGTCCGGCCCTTATCTTCCGATCTACGGATTCGGTCTGGTGCTTCTCTATCTGATCGCCTCAGTGGAGCCGTATATCGACTTTGACCATCCGATCCTCGAGAAACTGGTGCTTTTCGGGCTGATGATGCTTGGCATGACGATCGTGGAATATATCGCGGGTATCATGTGCCTGAAGTACTTCAAACTCCGCCTCTGGGACTATACCGACCGCTGGGGGAATATCCAGGGCGTCATCTGTCCTTTATACTCTTTTCTATGGTCGGTCCTCGGTGCGATCTACTACTTCCTGATCCACCCGCATATCCTCCGCTCTCTCGAGTGGCTGTCCAGGAATCTGGCGTTTTCGTTCTTTATCGGATTCTTCTACGGCGTATTCCTGATGGACCTTTTCCACAGTACGAGAGTCGTTCTGGCGATCAAGAAATTCGCCAATCAGCAGCAGCTCGTCCTGCACTATGAGGAAATCAAGGACCGTATCGGCCGCTATAAGGAGAGCCGCCTGATCCGGGCAGGATTCATCTTCCGCATGTGGATGGATAATCCTTTCAGCCGATTCCTCAAGGATTCCTACGAGACCACGAAGGATGCGATCACCGACCTGACCGATGGTCTTAAAGAGAGCTTCCAGTCAGCAGGATTTACATCGAAAAGCACTTCATCGGATCCATCTTCTTCTCCGAAGTCAGAAAACGATAAAAACATAGTAAAAAGGTAGGTTTTTATTCTATCTTTCTCCTCTGCGTGTAAGTATAATCGTCTCAACAAGGGAAAAGAGGAAGATAAAATGGACAATAGAGACAAAGCAAAAGAAACAGCACGAAAGGTAGCACTGGCGGGTGTTTTTGCCGCACTTATATTTGTGGCGACAGAACTGCATATCCCGACGGCACTCGGGTATATCCACCTGGGAGACGGAGTAGTCCTTTACTGTGGATATGCGCTTGGTCCTGCGGCCTTTCTTCCGGCAGCGATCGGATCCGCGCTGGCTGACCTGATCGCCGGGTATGCGGTCTATATCGCCCCGACATTTATCATCAAAGGCCTGATGGGCGCTTTTGCCGGACTTCTGCTCCTGAAACATAAAGGCATTTTCACCCGTGTGCTGGCTTTCCTTGGAGCGGAACTGATCATGCTCTCCGGATATTTCCTTTTCGAAAGCTTTATGTACGGACTTACCGCGGCAAAAGGCGCGATCGTGATGAATCTTATACAGGCCGGAGCAGGCGTTGCCATGGCATTTCTCCTGTCGCAGGCACACTCCCTTGCCGAGGAGAAAAAGAAGAAATGATCCGGCTTCAGAATTAAATTTTTCTCCGGAAGTGCTGCTTTGCTGTCCTAGTATTGGGACAGTGGATAGAGTATAATGACACTCTATAGAAAAAGAAAACCCTATGTGTTCTATCACATGAGGTTGGGAGGCACGGATGGACGATTTGCTGGAAAAGCTGAATAACGAACAAAGGGAGGCCGTTCTTCACGATGAGGGACCGCTTCTGATCCTCGCGGGGGCAGGTTCCGGCAAGACGCGCGTCATTACGTACCGTATCGCGTATCTGATCCGGGTGAGATCGGTCTATCCGTCAAATATCCTGGCGATCACATTTACCAATAAGGCGGCAAATGAGATGCGGGAGCGTATCAATACCCTGATCGGAGATACTTCACGGAATATGTGGGTCGGTACTTTCCACTCCATGTTCGCGAGGATCCTCCGGCGCCATGCGGAGCTTCTGGATTATACTCCGACATACTCGATCCTTGATTCCGATGACCAGCAGAAGGTCTTAAAAGAGTGCATTAAGGAGATGGAGCTGAACGATAAGCTCTTTGCGCCAAGGCTCGTACAGACGATCATCAGCAAGGCGAAGAACGATATGCAGTCTCCGGAGGAGTTCTCGATCATGGCGGGGAATGACATGCGTATGTCCACGATCGCGAAGATCTACAGACGCTATAACGACAGGCTTCTTTCCAATAATGCCATGGACTTCGACGATATTCTCTTTAACACTGTCCGGCTGTTTAAGGAACATCCGGATGTGCTGACGATGTATCAGGAGAAGTTCAGATATATTCTCGTTGATGAGTATCAGGATACGAACCACTGCCAGTATCTCCTGATCCAGCTTCTTGCAAAGAGATACAGAAATCTCTGCGTCGTCGGCGATGACGATCAGTCGATCTATTCATTCCGTGGTGCAGATCTGAGCAACATCCTGGATTTCGAGAAGGACTTTAAGGACGCGAAGGTGATAAAACTCGAGGAGAATTACCGCTCAACTTCCACGATCCTTAATGCGGCCAACGGGGTCATCGCGCATAACAAGAAGCGTAAGATGAAGAATCTCCGCACTTCCGGAGATGAGGGAGATCCAATCACGTTTCTTCTGGCAGATCACCATGGTATCGAGGCATACTACTGCGCCGAGAGTATCCGAAGAGACGCCGAGAGCGGTGCTTTTCCATATAGCGATGTGGCGATCCTTTACCGTATGAACGCGCTGTCCCGTACGATCGAGTCCGCGCTGCGTGAGAAAGGTATCCCGTACCGTGTATATGGCGGCCTGCGATTCTATGACAGAAAAGAGATCAAGGATGTTCTGGCATATCTCCGTCTCATCTATTCGGATGCGGATAACTACGCCTGGGAGAGGATCATCAATGTACCGAAGAGAGGCATTGGTGATACCACGGTCGCCAAAGTCCTGGCGATCGCGGAAAGGGAAGAGATCCCGGCGCTTACCGTCTGCGAGAGGTGCTCGATGTTTCCTGAACTGGGAAGATCTGCGGAGAAACTCTTTGATTTTTATCTCCTGATCGCCAATCTCCGGAAGGTTCTTCACGAGAACGAGGCTTCTTTCTCCGAGTTTATCGAATATGTGCAGGATAAGTCGGGACTGGTAGGGGAGATCATCGAGCAGCGCGAGAAGAAAGACGAGATGGTCGATCGTGTCGAGAACCTCAAGGAACTTCTCTCTGAAGCAGTGGAATTTGAAGCCAGAAGAAAGAAAGAAGTGGAGATGGCGCTGGTTCAGAATACCGAAGAAGAACTAGCGCAGGATCCCTATATGGAAAAAGAACAGGAATTCGGACTGGATCTGTCCGGCATCCTGGGCGCATATCTTCAGAATGCGGCGCTGTATTCCGAGGGAGACAATGCGGACGACAATGAGGACTTTGTCCGCCTGATGTCGATCCACAGCGCCAAGGGCCTCGAGTTCGGAGCGGTATATCTCGTCGGTGCCGACGAGACGATCTTCCCGAGTTCCCGATCCGTCAACGATGGGGATGTGGAGGAGGAGCGCCGTCTGATGTATGTCGCGATCACCCGTGCCAAGAGAAAGCTCACCATTATCTCCGCAAGGAGCAGGATGCTCTTTGGTCAGACACAGAATCTGTCGCCTTCCCGCTTTATCAAGGAGATCCCGCCGCAGTACATGCGGGCGATCGCCAACAAGCGGAAAGAACAGCCGAAGGAGCAGGTAAATCCGAGATTCGGCGGAGAGGCGAAATCTCCGGCGCCGAGCTATATTCCGTCCTATAAAGCGGTAAAACCGGCCGCGGCACAAAGTTCGGATTTTACACCGGATACAGTCAGCAAGGGCATGAAAGTGCTTCATCCGAGATTTGGAGAGGGGATCGTGGTCTCTTGTGAGAAGGTGGCAGGCGATGCTCTGATCTGCGTGGACTTTGACGGGATGCGGAAGAATATGCTCCTGAATAAATCCGGCCTGAAAAAGTGCTAGGTGCAGTGAAGCAAGTGTCACAGTGAACAGACAGAATAATGATATACTACTAGACAGGTAAGGAGGATGACAACATGGATAATCAGGAACAATCGCTGTTTGACCAGTTTCCGGACGAGTTCTCCCGTGTGCAGGAGAAGCGTGAAGGAATCAATAATCCGCGTGACCGTCAGCTGCTGACGATCCTTCGTGACGAACGTGAGAAGAATCTGTCTCCCTATGCCTTCCATACGAAGGACAGCCGTGGCAGAAGATTTGACGAAGAACCATGTCTGGTCAGATCTCCTTTCGAAAGAGATACGGGACGTATCATCTACTGTCAGGCGTTTCGAAGACTCAGACATAAGACGCAGGTCTTCTTTAATGCGAAGAATGACCATATCTGTTCCCGTCTTGAGCATGTTATCTATGTAAAATATATCGCCACCACGATTGCACGTGCACTGAACCTGAACCTCGATCTTGTCGAGGCGATCGCACTCGGCCATGACCTCGGCCATGCACCGTTCGGACACACCGGTGAAAAGATGCTGGAGAGCTGTGCGCAGAAATATGATCCGGATATCATCTTCCGCCATGAGTTCCAGAGCCTTCGTGTCATCGATCTGCTCGAGCGCCGCGCGAACGGGAATCCGGGCGGACTGAATCTGGCATTTGAAGTAAGAGACGGTATCGTCTCCCACTGCGGAGAAACATATAGTGAGTATATGATTTCCCCTTTCCGGGATAAGCCATCGGAGATCCTGAACGATCCGAAGACCGCACTTCATTCTCTTCCGGCCACCCTGGAAGGCTGTGTCGTCCGTATCGCCGATAAGATCGCCTATATCGGAAGAGATATCGAGGATGCCTGTGAAGCAGGCATCATGGAGTTTGAGGATATTCCTGCTGCGATCCAGTCACAGCTTGGCACGAATAATTCGCAGATCATTAATACCCTGGTCAGTGATCTGATCCATAACAGTCTGGACAAAGATGAGGTCCGTCTTTCGGATGAGGCCGGTCAGGCGATGAAAGAACTTCTGGAGGAAAACGTGGCGCGTATCTATCGTTCGGAGAAGATCCGAAGATATGAAAACTCCGTGAAGAATTCTCTCGAAGGCCTTTTTGAAGCGCTGATGGGAGCCATGACGGACCGCGAGAAGACCGCAAGATCGATGAACCCGGTATTCCAGGGATTGATCAAGTTTATCTCGGAATATCCGGACAAGAATACAAGTGACGTGCAGATGGTCGTGGATTATATTGCCGGCATGACGGACTCGTTTGCCACGACCTGCTACGAGAATATTTACTGGATCTGAGTCATACGACCGGAAAAAGGGAGAAGAAATGGAAAAGAACGAAGAACTATATAATTTCTATGCGATGCTGGACCGTATGCAGTATATCCAGCGCTGGGGCCTGATGAGAAATACCCGGCAGGAGAACCTGAAAGAACACAGCTTCGATGTGGCGGTGATTGCTCATTCACTGGCACTTATTCATAACCATATTCTGAAGCAGGATCCGGTGGACCCGTTCCTTACCATGGGAGAGGCGCTCTACCACGATGTGACGGAGATCATTACCGGTGATATGCCGACACCGATCAAGTATAAAAACGACGAGCTGAAGCACGCTTATAAAGAGGTGGAAGCACAGGCGGCGGAGAATATTCTGTCCCTTCTTCCGGAACAGATCGAGGGAGAATACAGAAATCTTCTTCTGCCGGATCTCTCCGATGAGAAGCGTGTGCTGGTCCACCGTCTGGTAAAGGCGGCTGACCGTCTCAGTGCTTTTCTTAAGTGTCTGATGGAAGAAAAAGCCGCCAATGACGAGTTCCACTCCGCCAAAGAAACGATCGAGAAATCGATCCACGATCTCCACTGTGAGGAGGCGGAATACTATCTGGCGCATTTTGTTCCGCCCTACGGCATGACACTTGACGAGATCAGCAAATAAAGGAAAAAGATGGGAGACAAACTTCGAAAAGTATATATCATCCTCGCGGCGGTCACAGGGCTTATCGGCCTGATCGTGATCCTCATCGTCGGCGGGACACTGCTTCGTGTGGACAGATCGTCGGATCTGCCGCAAAGTGCGAAGGATACGATGTACCGTGCATCCGTTCTGACCGGGACGGAAGAAACACTTCCGGTCTGGCAAAGAGAGATCGAGCAGGGACACCTGAGTGTAGCCGACTATGTGGAAAACCAGTTTACCGCCCATCCGTACCTGCTTTCGGGAAAAGATGACAGTGCTTTTGCATCGGACCTGGCATGCGTCGCATATAACGATGCTTTTCAAACAGATAAGATCAACGGGATGCTGGAGGGCGGTTCAAGAAGATATGTCATCGAAAAGATCCTGAGTGAAGTGGACCTGTCTTATATGCCGGTCAACGGATTTTCCGATCCTGTCGGCACGCAGTGCGGAGAGGTCGAAATCAAAAGCCCGCTGGAAAACGAGGAAGGATATGCCTTCGGTATCCGAAAGATCGAGGGCAATATGCAGGTCAAAGGAAATGAGATGCGTACGGATTTCTTCGTGGACCAGTCGCTGCGTCCGGGACAGATCCATGTCCCGCAGACATCCGGGCAGGTGGACTTTACGATGGAGTGGGATACACTCGGAGAGATCCCCGGAAATCACGATGTGGTCATTCTCCTCCGTACCTCGGACGGAAGAGGAAGCGTACTTACCGGAGGAAAGGTAAATATCCCGGATTTTAAAGCCATCGAGAATGATTCCGTTGTCCCTTCGAGTATCCGGCTGGGAGATCAGGAAGCGTGGTATTCCCTGGATGCAAAAGACAGGGATGCCTATGTCAATCTGGTTGAAGCATCCTCGGATGTGGCGGTCACTCTTTACGACCGCTACGGAGATACGATCGGAAAAAATGACCTCCCTAATTCGGAATTCGAGACGCTCCGGGCAAAAAAACAGGAGACGGATCCTGATAAAACCGCGGAAGGAAACGACGGAACGGCCGATAATGCATTCTTCGTCCGTGTCCGGAGAAGTGAAAATGCAGCTCCTTCCGTCGCGGAGATCTCGTATGTGCTTGTTTCATCCAAAGAGGTCGGAAAGACAGATGAGACAGGGTATCTTGCCATCGTGAGTGAGGAAGGTGTGGTTCCGACGCCAAGACCTACCGGTGCGGTATCGGATGCTGAAAAAGAAAGAATCGTATCCTGCCGGGATGAAGGCGGGAACACGGTTGAGATGACACGGGCGAGCATCACTTTCCTGCCGCTGAATGCATATCTTACCGAGCTCTCTTTCCTCGATGAGAAGAAAGAGCCTCTTCCGATCTATCCGGAATTCGACATGAACACCTTCGACTATTCTCTGGTGGGAGATTCTTTCTCCAGCGTCGGTCTGGAATATACTGCGGTGGAAGGGTATGCCGCCAAGATTCTTATGACAAATGCTTCGAATATGCTGTCTCCAGGTGCAGTGGGAGACACGGTGGCGATCCAGCAGGGGGAGAACAAACTGTCAGTACAGGTCAGTTCTCTCGATGGAACATCCAGAACATATACACTGCATCTTCTGAATGGACAGGACTCGGGCGGTTTCCGTAAAAATACGCTTTCGCAATTCCCGGCATCGTATGCTGACGGGCTGTGGCTGCTTCACAGTCTGCACCCGAATTACCGTTTTGAGGCATATCAGACGGGTCTTACTTTTGACGAGGTGCTGGATAATGAGGATCATGTCGATCGGAGTCTTATCAGCTCTTCTTATAATCCCGAGTGGGTCAAGCCCGGAAGTCCGGTATATGACGGCAAGAGCTGGAAAGCGGCCAGGCGGGAAGTAGTCGCATATTTCCTCGACCCCCGAAATTTCCTGACACCGGATGGTGTTTTCCAGTTCGAAAAGCTCTCCTTCGATGAGACGGCCCATACTCCGGAAGGAATCTCGGCGATGGTCAAAAACTCGTTTATGGATGAGGCGGACCCGGACTATGTATCGATCCTTCTGAAAGCCGGAAAGGAATCGGGAGTTTCTCCGTATTTTCTGACCAGCCGTATCCTGCAGGAGATGGGAAGAAACGGCGAGTCCAAGCTGTGCCACGGAACCCTGTCCGGCTATGAAGGCTACTTTAATTTCTATAACATCGGCTCCACCCCGAATCCGAGTGTGAAGGACGGTGCGCTGATCAATGGTGCCAAGTATGCAAAATACGGTTCTAAACCGGAAGAAAAGAAGATCACGCCGGATGAAGAAGCACTTCTTCTGCCGTGGACGACACCGGAGAAAGCGATCTGCGGAGGCGCGCTCTGGATCGCGAAGAGTTATATCGAGATCGGCCAGAATACTCTGTATTTCCAGAAATTCGATATCCTTGATAACGAAGATGGAATGTATAAACATCAGTATGCCCAGAATATCGCTATGGCAAGTAACGAAGGCACGCGCTACTACACCGCATACGCATCTCAGGATATGCTCGACGGTTCTTTCGTTTTTATTATTCCGGTTTATGAACAGATGCCGCAGGAATACGGATTGTCACTATAATTTGATTGCCTTTCAGAATTATATTTTATATAATGCAGGCACAAGAAACACATTTAGAATCAGGAACCAAAATATAAAATGAGAAAATACGTGCGTAAGATATGTGTGTCTGTCTTATTGCCGCTGCTTTTTTCTGTAGCGGTCGTATTTTCTTTTGCTGCAAATAAACGGGCGGCCGGCGGTGTTACCGTCAATCTTGCCTTTAGAGAATCCTCATCGCAGACAGGAGAGATCGTCTCTCTTGATGTGCGCTTCAGTTCTTTTCCATCCATCACGAGATTCGGACCGATCGAGATCGGCTACGATGCGGATGCACTGGAGTTTGTCGGAATAGATCTCGGCGAAGATCTGGAAGGATTCTCGCTGGAGAAGGAGCAGCCGGAGGGAGAAGCCCTGATCCGTTTCTCCGCAGTGAACGAAGAAGCCGAAGCCAGCATCATGCAGGGCGCGACAGAGAATGATAAAAAAGATCCTACATCCAAGCCGACAGATACAGAACCTGTTTTTTCCACAGATGCTCCGATCACCGTGGCGACGCTCCGCTTCCGTATCAGCGATCAGGCGAGAGGTGAGGTCAAAGCATGGCTCGGAACGATCTCCGGACTTCGTGACAGTTCTCTTGAGAATGTCGTTGCCGGAACCGGAACAGGCGGATCCCTGATCGTGCAGGCGATGACCTCCTCAGATGCGACGCTCTCCGCACTGTCGGTAGGCTCCTTTGATCTGGAACCGGAATTTGATCCGGGTATCTTCGAATACTCCATTACCGTATCTAAGAATATTACCGATGTGGCAGTTACGGGTGTTGCCTATAACGTCAAGTCCACGGTCACCGTCGAGGGCGGATCGGATCTTCAGATCGGCAATAATACTGTGCTGGTGCGTGTTGTGGCAGAAGACGGGGAGGCTGTCAATGTCTATACGATCAATATCTACAGAAGTGATGCGCTTCTGGTGGAAGGCATCGAACTGGAGGACAACAACGGAAGGATCTTCGAGTTTATCCAGCTCCCGGAAACACTGGTGATCCCTGCCAATTTCTACCAGTCCACCTGCATGGTAAACGGAAAAGAAGTTCCGTGTTTCCGAAGAGATGGCGTTCTTTCCGTCCTGATCTATGTATGCACGGTGGGAGAAGAACCCGGACTCTATGTCTATAATCAGGAGACCGGCACCATGCGCCGTTACGAACCCGGCAAGATGCTCCTTCGATCGTCTCTGATCCTTACTGTGGCGGAAAAACCGATGGATGTTATGACGCCGGAAGGCTTCACATCAACGAAGATCACCTTCGGATCTACGGAGATCGACGGATATGTCTCCAAAGACGGATCGACGAAGATCGCGTATCTGAAGTCGGAAGACGGATCCGCCAGATTCTACGTGATCGACTCGGCAGAGAAGGATTTCTATCCTTATAAAGCTCCGAGCACCAATAGAAACCTGTTTTTGTATTTGTTCATTATATGTGCTAGTATAGCAGTGGTTGAAGCCCTGATCATTGGCATCCTCTTCTACAGAAGGAGGATCTCGTACCGCCGTCAGGTCAAACCAAGGAGAGTCTAATGAGCACAAAAGAACAGCCTTCCGGGCTGAAGAAACTGATGCAGAATAAGAAATTCCAGGAGATCTTCTGGTATTTCGTATTCGGTGTACTGACCACGATCGTAAATCTCATTACCTTTGGTATTCTTAACAAGGCCTTCCATGTGGAGTGGCCGGTAAAGATCGGCAGCTGGGATTTCAATCTTTTCATTACGTTTATCAATGCGATCGCCTGGGTGGTTGCTGTCGTTTTCGCATATGTTACGAATAAACTTTATGTATTCCATACGAAGGGAAATATCCTCAAAGAGTTTATCGCGTTCGTCATTGCCCGTCTTTTCACCTTCTTCGCCTTTGAACTGGGACTTTTCTCCCTGGCTGTCATGGTGATGGAAAATGCGATGGGCATGCCGCAGGACGACGAGTTCATCAATATATTCGGATTCAGTATCACGAATGTGTTCGTCGTTAAACTCTTCGTGGCGGTTTTCGTAGTTGTCGCTAACTATATCTTCAGTAAGATCTTCATTTTCAAGAAAGATAAGAAGCCGTCCGAAGATGCGGCGGAATCCCCGGATAAAGCGGATGCCGCGGACGAGGACGGGGAGACAGAGGCTTCCCAAGCCGAGTCATAAGGAGATTTCATGATCGATCAAAACGCTCCGGAATTCCTTCAGACAGCCAATAAATTCGGAATCAAACTGGGACTTGAACGGATGAACGCTCTTCTTTCCAAGCTCGATCATCCGGAAAAAGATCTGAAAGTTTTCCATATCGCCGGGACTAATGGAAAAGGTTCCGTTTCTTCTTACTGCGCCTCGATGCTCGCCTGGGACGGAAAACGTGTCGGGCTTTATACCTCGCCGTTCCTGGAGCGCTTTTCCGAGCGGATCCGTATCCTCGATGGAAGAGAAGGGCTTCTTTCCTGGGAAAAAGACGATACGTACGGAGAGATCGACAGTGAATCCCTCAATCGCCTTTCCGGCCTTGTCGAAAGCAAGGTCAAAGAAATGCTTAAAGAAGGGGAGGAACACCCGACGGAATTTGAACTGGTCACGGCCGTAGCTTTCCTGTATTTTGCCGAGAAAGAATGTGACGCAGTTGTTCTGGAGACCGGACTCGGCGGACGTCTGGACTCGACGAACGTGATCGAAAAGCCGGAGGCCTGCATCATTACCGCGCTGGGATATGACCATACCGACCGTCTGGGGGACACCCTCGGGAAAATCGCAGCTGAAAAGGGCGGCATCATCAAGGAAGGCGTCCCGGTATTTGCGATGGATACGCATCAGCGGGAAGTCCTAAGCAGCGATGCGGAAGAAGCGGCGAAAGTCCTGGAGAATATCGCAAAAGAAAAACATGCGCCACTTACGTGGCTCCGGAGAGACGAAACCGTAAGATCCAGCCAGAACTTACGGAGCCAGTGCTTTTCGTTCAGAAATAAGAATTACCGGATTCGTATGCATGGCAGCTACCAGCTGGAGAATGCATCGCTGGCGCTTCTTGCCATGGAGAATTTCGTGTCGCAGGAAGCAAGACAGGAAGGGATCTCCCATGTGCTCTGGAAAGGCCGGCTCGAGGCGATCTGCCAGGATCCGCCGGTGATCCTCGACGGAGCACATAATCCTCAGGGAGTGACGTCATTCGTGGCATTTCTGGAAGAGATGGAAGTGCTCAAGGAGGAAAAACCGTGTGAAGTGATCATGGGCGTGATGGCCGACAAGGATGTCACGAGGATGCTGGATATCCTTGCTGACCGCTGGTGCGTGCCGCTCGGACGGATCACGCTGGTCACGCCGAACCAGAAACGCGCCATGCCGGCGGTGGATCTCCGTAACGCATGGGATGAGGCGCTGAGACGAAGCACAGAGTTTTACAATTTGGAATCGTGTATGTATAATGCTAGAGAAAAACTGATCGCTGTCAATGATGTCGAGACGGCATGCAGAAATGCGGTTGCCCGTGCGGTCAGAAATCACGCCCCGATCTACATGATCGGATCACTTTACCTCCTCGGTGAGGCCAGAGGCGTGATCGAGGAAGAACTTAGGAGAAACCGTCTTCTTCGCGATAAATAAGGAAAAAGAACAGGAAAGCGCATATGGATTGGAAAACAGCAGGAAAGACCATACCTGAGATCACGACAAGAGACCTGGTAGTATTCCGCCTTCCGCCGGAAGAATCGGAACAGCTGGCTCGTCAGTATAACCGTGCGCTCTCGAATATGAACAGTGATGGTGCAGACGTAGCCATCATCTCCCTGAAAAAGATCATCACGGAGTACCCGACATGGGGCGAGCCTTCGCTTCTTTTCGGTATCTGTGTGGCGCAGTGTGAAGAATACCACAGAGCACTCAAGTGCTTCGAACATGCACTGACATGCGGACTTCATTCCCAGCAGATGACGGAGCTGGCGCAGTATTGTCTGGCGCAGGCGAAAGTCGAGTATGAGCAGGCACAGGCGGTTGCGGAAGCAACTCCGGAAGAGTCCCCGCTCAAGGCGCTGTCTTCAGCAATCACCCGCCAGGAGTCACCGATGGTGGCGGAGAGTGAGAACCGGGAGAGGATCCATGTACAGGCACCGATCCTGATCAAGGCTCCGAAAAAGCCAAGAAAGAGAAGGATCGCGACGGAAAAAGAGATCCGCGATGCGTTGGCACAGTCCACCTCCTCAAATGGGGAGATCCCGGATGAGGCGATCAACGTGGAGTTCCCGAAGACTCCTGCAGAGAAGATGCGGATGACTGCAATCGCACTCGGCGTGATCGTCCTGATCGCCGGAATCATTCTTCTTTCGGTATTCGTGATTATCCCGGCGGTGAAGAAAGCCACGGCGAAGAGCAAAGATGCTGAGAAGGTCGAGTTCCTCGAGAAAAAACTTGCGGAAAATGCAGGAGATCCGGAAATTGCCGCAATCATCGCCGCATATAACAGTGCTTTTTCCGAAGACGAGGCAAGCATAAGCACAGAGGATACCATCGAAGAAACCGCGGATGCTTCTACGGAAAGTGCGACGGAACAGGCGACAGACACGACCCCGGTAACGGAGTCTGTGGCACAGACGGATACAGCCGCGGAAACGCAGGCAGACACTGCTTCGGATACGCAGCCTGAGGGAACGGCAGATACACAGGCAGAGACCGCATCGGAAACGTGAGCCGGAAGCATAAGAAACGTAAAGATCGAGATATAAGTGAAGGAGATAACCATCCATGATGTATATCAGCACAAGAGGATATGATAAGAAATTTACTTCGGCAGAGGCCATCAAGCAGGGTATTGCCCCGGATGGCGGACTTTTCGTACCGGAGGAGATCCCGCAGCTTGGTAGAAGTGAGATCATGGCGATGACCGAGATGACCTATCCGGAGATCTCGGCAACAGTACTTGCCAAGTATCTTACTGACTTTACCTATGACGAGCTTCTGGACTATACGACACAGGCATATAGCGAAGAGAAGTTCGGCGAGAAGCCGGCTCCGCTGGTTCAGCTCAATAAGTATAATCCGAGAGAATATATCCTCGAGCTGTGGCATGGTCCGACGGCGGCATTTAAGGATATGGCACTGCAGCTCCTGCCGCACCTGATGACCGCATCTGCCAGAAAGACCGGCGAGAACAGAAAGATCTGCATCCTGACCGCAACCTCCGGTGATACCGGTAAGGCGGCACTCGAAGGATTCAAGGATCTGCCGGGCACAGAAGTGATCGTATTCTATCCTTCCGAGGGTGTCTCCGAAGCGCAGAAGCGCCAGATGATCACCACCGAAGGAAATAACGTACATGTAGTCGCCGTAAACGGCTGCTTCGACGATGCCCAGTCCGGTGTCAAGGCGATCTTCGGAGATCCGGAGGTGGCAAAGATCCTGGATGAGCAGGGATGTGTTCTGTCTTCGGCCAACTCCATCAACTGGGGCCGTCTGGTACCGCAGATCGCTTACTACGTTGCTTCCTATGTTGAGCTTCTCAAGTATGAAGATTTCAACTTCGGCGAGAAGATGAATGTCGTCGTTCCGACCGGTAACTTCGGTAATATCCTCGCGGCCTGGTTTGCCAAGAAGATGGGTATCCCGGTAAGAAAGCTGATCTGCGCATCCAATAAGAACAAGGTCCTTTCCGACTTCTTCAGAAGCGGTACTTACGACAGAAACCGTGAGTTCTATAAGACCAATTCACCGTCGATGGATATCCTTATTTCCAGCAACCTCGAAAGACTCCTTTTCGAGGTGACAGACAAGGATGCAAAGAAGACCGCTCAGTGGATGGAAGACTTAAAGACCAAGGGTGTTTATTCTGTGGATCCGGATACGCTAAAAGCACTGCAGATGACATTTGTCGGCGGATTTGCCGATGAAGCCGGTATCAGCAAGACCATAAGAGATGTCTATGACCGCTGCGATCACGTGGTCGATACCCACACCGCCGTCGGCTTTAACATCTACAACCGCTACTATCAGAGATCCGGAGATGAGACCAAGACCGTCTTCGTTTCGACTGCATCTCCGTTTAAGTTCGCACCTTCCGTTATGGATGCTCTTAACGGTTCCGGCTACAGCAACGGCAGATCCGATGAGGTGATCAGTAACGAACTTTCTGAAGAAAGCGGACTTCCGATCCCGTACGGCCTCAAGGACATCAACAAGAAGCCGGTACTGCATAACCTCGTGATCGAGAAGGAGAATATGAGAGCAACAGTTCTCGACATTCTTAAGAAGTAAGAACTTCATTAAAGCGAAATAGAATGTAAGAGCACGTCAAATTTACCTTTGACGTGCTCTTTTGTCATAGTAGAATAGAAATAGGGTTGAGAAATAAGGGTGGTAAAGGGGGTTGTATTATGACACTGGTGAAAGTCCATACCTGTTCCAAGTGCGGTGGCGCACTGAAGGTAAATGACGAGCTGCAGAAGTACGAATGTCCGTTCTGCGGCATCTCCTACGAATACGAGTATTTCCAGAAGAAAGTCATCCTTGAGATGGCAGAATCTTCTCTGCGTGCAGGGGATTTCCCTTTCGCGGAGAAGAGATATCTTTTCGCGCTGAAAAAACAGCCGCACGACCCGCGTCTGCTTCAGGGCCGTATCTTAAGCCATGCCAGGCTTGATAGAGTGGAAAAGACTCTCTCGATTCCCGATCTGATCGGAGTTGACTATCCGAATGTCGAGCGCGCGATGAAAGGCGCCGAGGAGAGTGCTTTTCCCGAAGATAAGGAATACTTCGGAACACTCCACGATGCATTCCGTGCTGCAGAGGAGCTGGAAGCAATCAAGAAGACAAGAAGTGAACTGGAAAGCAGGATCAAAGCCGATAAGGATACGATAGAAATCAGCGAGAGCAACGGGCTTCTGCAATCGATCCTGAGTACCATCGGCAATATTCTGCATAGCCTGTTTTCCAAGCCGTATGATTCGGATCTGTACGCGCTCAAGTTATTCTTTATCTTTTATGTTGTAATGCTCTTTGTGACCATGATTTATGCTGATAACGCCCTGGAGGACGAAACATTCCGCAGCATGGTCTGGGTATTTGTGGCGATGCTCCTGATCCCTCTGATTGCTGTCCTGATCCTGAATATACATGTGAGAAGAAAAGATAAGAAAACGAGAGAAGAAAACATCAGAGTCAATACGGCCGAACTGGAAAAGACGGTAAAAGAGGAGGCCGAGAAAGAGAAGGAACTTTCTGAGATCATTGAACGTCTTGGGAAAATGGACCTTAGCAAGTCAGAGGGTGAGCCGGATGCATCTGATCATCAAAGTTATGAAGAGAACCTGAAGGAGATCGTGACGTGCCCGTCCTGCGACGGCGAACTGATCGATAACCAGTCCAGAGCTCTGTATGAGTGCCCGTTCTGCGGCCTGACATTCGATTATGAGTACGTGCGTCATGACCGTGTCCTTGATCAGGCGGAAAAAGCACTTCTGAATAAACTGTATCACGAAGCGGAACTGTTCTTTTCGAAAGCGGAAGAGAACCGTCCCGGAGATTTCCGCGTGCTTCGCGGATACATGCTCTGCGGAATGAAGGTTCCGAAGACACCGGACATAAAACTGGAATGCGATCTGACGGCGGAAGAACTGGCCGATCTCAGGATGCGTGTCGATGAGGTCATCCGTAAGGCTCCTGACGGGGACAAGGAATACTTTAAGAAATACTCCGAGATCGTCGACATCTACGAAGAGCAGCTGACCATCCAAAAGGAGATCGCCGAGCCTCTGAAGAAGATCCATGATCAAAAGAGAAAAGAGTACACGCTTGATTCCCAGGGTAATGTGAACAAACCCAGAGGCGGAAAAACATGGAGCAAGACGTACACTCCGCCCAAGGTAAAATTCCCGAACGAGAGAGTCGCGATCTCATATGCCAATGCGCAGAACCGGGATCTGAAAAAACGCGTGCTTGAGATCAGAACCGCATTGGTCGAGATCGAAAAAGCACACGGACTCCCCAAAGACCTGTTAATCTAGCTTTCCGCAGGGCGAAAGCTCGTATTCACAGACGAAATAACGCATGAAAAAACCTTCGACACGCCTCCGCAGGGCTTCAGCCCGAGGACCAGCGCGAGAAGGTTTTTTCTGCGTGTTATTATCGTTCGTGTATATCGTCAAGCTTGAGCCCCTCGTTATGCTCGAGTGCCCAGGAGATCGCCCACTCCGACTCGAAAAGCACTACCGGCATTTCGTCTCTGTCGAGGACCAGCATGGAAGTAGAGGTCAGTGTGAGCTTGGAAAAATCGATGTCCGCGCTCTCATCCTGCTTGCTGCACCATCTGGCGAAGCGGTAGTTGAGGTTGTTTCTCAGGATATCTACACCATATTCTGTCTTTAAGCGGTGCTCGAGAACTTCGAACTGGAGAACACCGACCACGCCCATGATGTAGGTCTCGGTACCGATGCCCGGCTGCTTGTAGAGCTGGACGGCACCTTCCTCGGAGAGCTGCTCGATACCTTTCAGGAACTGCTTTCTCTTCATGGAGTCCTTCGGCTGTACGCGGGCGAAGTGCTCCGGCGGGAAGACCGGGATGTTTGCGAAGTTGAAGTTCTTCGAGGATGTGGTCACGGTGTCGCCGATGCGGAAGATGCCCGGGTCGAAAAG
>DFFH01000143.1:0-8428 GCA_002368805.1 Mageeibacillus sp. UBA3781
AGACAACTATGAAGGAGAAATCAAAATGGCGAATCCTATTGTTACTATTGAGATGGAAAACGGCGGCATCATGAAGCTGGAGCTGTATCCGGATGTGGCGCCGATCAGTGTGCAGAATTTTATCGATCTTGCGGAGAAAGGTTTCTATGACGGCCTGATCTTCCACCGTGTCATCTCCGGATTTATGATCCAGGGCGGTGACCCGACAGGCACAGGTATGGGCGGCCCGGGACATCACATCAAGGGTGAGTTCCGTGCAAACGGCGTGGAGAACAACCTTTCCCACGAGCGCGGCGTACTCTCCATGGCACGTGCCGGAGATCCGAACTCGGCAGGCTCCCAGTTCTTCATCATGCATGAGGACGGACCGTTCCTCGACGGCAACTATGCAGCATTCGGAAAAATTATCGAAGGTATCGAAGTTGTCGATCAGATCGCAGCTACACCTACAGACAGAGCAGATCGTCCGCTGAGCGAACAGAAGATGAAGAAAGTCACCGTAACGAAGTAATTCATCTATCAGAATTTGCGCAAGAAAAAACCTTCGACACGCCTCCGCAGGGCTTTCGCCCGAGGACCAGCGCGAGAAGGTTTATTTCTGCGCAAAAACAGGGATGAATTACTTCGTTTCCTCGTCCTTTTTGTTATCTTCTGCGATAACATACAGCGGTCTGTTCTTTACCTCGATGTAGGTCTTGGCGAGATACTCACCGATAATACCCAGTGCCATCAGCACCATGCCTCCAAGGAAGAGCATGAAGGAAAGAAGTGACGGATAACCGGCGACCTTATCCCAGATCTGGTAGACCAATGCATGGATGAAGTAGTAGAGCAAGTAGATAAATGCGCCGAGGGATGTGAGGAATCCGACGATCATGGCGATACGAAGAGGTGCGGTGGTAAAGGATACGATTCCTTCGATCGCGTAACGGAAAAGCTTCCAGAACGACCACTTCGTCTCGCCGGCGACACGCTCGACATTTTCGTACTCGAGCCACTTGGTCCGGAATCCGACCCAGGCGAAGATACCTTTGCTGAAGCGCTGACGCTCACCGAGGGAAAGGATCGCATCGACGACCGGACGCTTCATGACACGGAAGTCTCTGGCGCCATCGACGATCTCGACATCCGTGAACTTATTGATCAGGTGATAGAAACGGCGTGCAAACCAGCTTCTGATCGGCGGTTCGCCTTTTCTGGAGACACGGCGGGTAGCGACGATATCGCACTCATCCTTCTCGAGAGACTCGAACATTTGCGGAAGAAGAGACGGCGGATCCTGCATGTCCGCATCGAGAAGACCGATCCAATCACCCTTGGCAGCAGCAAGACCTGCATACATAGCGGATTCTTTTCCGAAGTTTCGGGAAAAAGAGATATACCGGATGCGGTCATCTTTCGCGGCCATTTCCTTCAGAACGCCGAGAGTATTATCTTTACTTCCGTCATTTACGAAGATCAGTTCAAATTCGTACTGGCTGCACTCGGATGTGACTTTGCACAGTGCATCATAAAGATAGGGAAGCGCTTCCTGCTCGTTATAACAGGGTACCATCAGACTGACTAGCATAATCCACCTCAACAACTATTTCCAAACTATGTAATCAGTATACTACATTCATAGATCAAAAAGCATAGATTCAAACGTAAACCTTTTGGAAACAGGGCGTTTTGTGATACGATACGAGTGTATCTTTATGGGAGGTTGGACTATGATCGAAAAGAATGCGCTCGAAAAGCGGACGAGACAGCAGAAAACACATGATCTGCGCCCGCTCATAGCGTTCATTTCCGTGTTCGCATCTCTATGTGCGATCCTTTTTATGACAGGAGTGTCGCCCTTTGGATCCCGATCCGTCCTGATGTCTGATCTCTCCGCGCAGTATGCGCCTTATCTGGTGACGATGCGCAATAAGATCCTTCACGGAACCTCGCCGTACTATTCCTTCGAGATCGGTATGGGAAAGAGCCTGCCGGGGATCTTTGCCTATTACTGCGCAAGTCCGGCAAATCTTATCTCGCTTCTTTTCCCGGTGTCCCGCATCTCCGATGCGATCGCACTGATCATCATGCTCAAGCTCTCGTTTGCCGGTGCTTTTATGACCGCGCTGATCGACCACAAATTCGGCGACAAAACGAAAATGAGCATCCTCTTCGGCATGGTCTATGCGCTGAGCTCCTATTCCATGTCCTTTATCTTTAACTTCATCTGGCTCGACGGCTTTGCGCTTCTGCCGCTTCTGATCCTTGTGATCGAGCGCTTCCGCAAGGATCTCCGTAAGGCGTATCAGGTACTGCTCGTGCTGATAGTGCTTTTCGCGTCGAACTACTACATTGCTTATATGGTCGGGATCTTCTCGTTCTTCTATCTAATCGGAGTTCTGGAATACGATCACAAGACCCGGAAGAACGAAGGCGCTCCTTCTTCTGCAAAAGCACTCGGCATCTTTCTTCTGATCGCCGCCGCTGCTGCGATGGTATGCGCGGCACTCCTGCTTCCGGCCGGTATCGATACGATCCGTAACGGCGATCATTCCTCGTCCTTTGAGCTGACGATGGACCCGCCTTTTCGTCTCGTCGGGTTCCTCCCGTATATTTTCCTCGGGAAACTCTCGGACATCACGACCAATATGCCGTTTGTCTTCTCGAGCATTATGGTGCTGGAACTGGTCGTGCTGTTCTTCCTGAATCCGGAGATCCCGGGGGCGCTTCGCCGCCGTGCCGGAATCGCGCTCGGGCTGGGCATCATGTCATTTCTTATGCCGGTCCTGAATACGGCATGGCATCTCTTCGATGATCCGAACTGGTTCCTGTACCGCTATTCATTTCTCTTTATTTTCGGCACGGTCCTTATCGCCTTTTATTCTTTCCTTCATATCAAATCGATCCGCAACAGACACTTTGCCGCGATGTCCGGCATCCTTTTCATACTTCTTCTGATCGCCGAACAGTTTGGTGGCGTCAAGGAAGGCGAATCGATGTATTTCCAGAACCTCATCCTTCTTTCCCTGATCGGGCTGTGCCTCTTCGGTCTCTCGAAAGAGAAGTGGAGCGATCAGCTGGAGAATCTTAAGCGTCTCGGAAGCGGCATCCTCGTGCCGGTCATCCTGGTGGAGATCGTATTTCTCGCCCCCAGGGTCACCGTCGGAGCGCTCTGGAATGATACGCAGGAGGCCTCTTCTTTCGAAGATGAGGTCGATGAGCTTTCGGCGCTGACATCATCGATCAGCCCGGATTCCGGAGAAAGACTGGAACAGGCATGGTATCTCTCTCCGAATATCGATTCGCTGAATCTTTCTTCTTATACGGAGACGAAAGGAATCGGCGCTTTCTGCTCCATGTCGAATAAGAAACAGCACCGTTTCCTCAAGCAGCTCGGCTACTGCACGAACTACAATTATTTCTCTGTCGAGCACAGAAGTATGAATCTGCCGGCGGACTCCTTCCTCGGAGTGCGCTATATCGTATCCGGCCAGAAGGAGCTCAGTGGACTTAAGGAGATCGGATCATACGGCAGATATCATCTTTATGAGAACCCCTTCAGCACGGATATGGTTTTCCTGGCAGATCCGGCAGCGAGAGACTTTGACGGGTATTCTCTCGAGACCATGGGCGAGGGCAAAGACTACTTTAAGTTCCAGGAAGACTGGATGAGTTCTCTTTCCGGTATCCCTGCCGATCGCGTGTATGATACTAGAAAACTGTCCTTTGAAGTAAGCAATGCGCAGACAGTATCCGGAGATATGGCCGGCGGACCGCTGGAATATGATGAGAAGAAAAACACCCTTGACCTGGAAGATATCGAGAAAGGATCCGGGGAACTGACATACTATCTCAGGAATAACCCGCAGGCACCGATCCGCCTAACCACATCTGTGAAGGTGGAGAAGGAAGGTCCTCTTTATCTTTCGATCCCGTTCCTGATGAGAAGCGCCCCGATCAGTGTGTACTGCAATGATAAGCGCGTCTATCACGAGGAGTCCGACTCGTACTACTCCGTGATCGTGGATACCGGCGTACATAAAGCCGGCGAAGAGATAACGCTCGAGATCCGCTGCGATGACGACGTCTTCGCGTCTTTCACCCCTGTTCTGGCGGCATGTGATACAGGCGAGCTGGGCATGCAGACCGCAGAGGTGAAGATGGGAATAACGGATCTTAAGGTATGCGACGGCAAAATCACTTTTACGGCAGCTTCTGATTTGCCGAAGATGCTGATCGCGACAGTCCCGTATGAAAAAGGATGGACAGCCCGTGTCGATGGAGAGGAAGTCGAAGTTCTCGACTATCAGGATGCCTTCCTGGCGCTCTCCTTAACACCCGGCAGCCACCGCGTCGAGCTGACATTTGTTCCCACCGGAATGGGAATTGGTGTTATAATCAGTGCACTGGGTGCTATTTTCAGCGTTGCTCTTATTGTGATCACGAGAAGGAAGCAGCCGGACCGTATGGAGGAGGAAATCAAGCTTGATCGAGAAGAAGACTCTTGAAAAGAGATCGGCCAGCCATATCGACAGCCGGCCTGTGCTGGCATTTTTCCTGACGATGTTCGCGATGGTCCTGGTCTTTGCCATCAACATGATCGTTCCTTTCGGATCGAGAAATGTACTGACATCTGACCTTGCCGCTCAGTACGGACCGTATCTGATCGGCCTGAAACAGCAGCTCACCTCCGGCCAGTCGCTCTTTTACTCCAGAAGCCTCGGCCTCGGAGCAAATACCATGGGTGTCTTCGGCTATTATCTGTCTAGCCCGGTGAACCTGATCGCTCTTTTATTCCCGGCATCCATGATCCAGGAGATGGTCACTCTCATCATCATCCTCAAACTCGCCTTCGCCGGTGCTTTTATGACCTGGCTCCTTGACAGGAAGTTCAAGTCCGACGATAAGATGTCGATCCTTTTCGGCATGATGTACCCACTTTGTTCCTTTGCGATCATCTACATGTTCAACATCATGTGGCTGGACGGATTTGCGATCCTTCCGCTCCTGATCATGCTCACAGAGAAATTCATCGATAGAAAGAAGACCTGGCCGGCGCTGACGCTCGTGCTTCTGGTCCTTTTCGTATCCGGCTACTATATGGCATATATGGTCGGTGCTTTCTCCTTTATCTATCTTCTGTGCATCATGGGATACAGAGGCAAGTTTAAGAAAGAAAATGAAAAAGACGGCTTAAAGACGGTCGGCATGTTTATCTTCTCGGCCATCACCGCCGCGCTGATGAGTGCCTGCATCCTTCTTCCGGCCGGCCTCAACACCCTCGGAAATCCGGATTATAACGTCAATGAATCCGGCATCACCATGCAGCCGCAGTTTAAGTTCCTTTCCATCATCGATCAGCTGATCGAGAAAAAGGTCGGAAATCTTGCTAATAATCTGCCTTACATCTTCTGCGGACTGACGGTCCTTTTCCTCTGCATCCTTTTCTTCTTTAATCCGAAGATCAAAAAGTCACTGAAGATCGCGATCGGCGTTGCCTTCGGGTTCGGTCTTCTGTGCTTCCACTTCTCGCCGTTTAACTTGGCATGGCATCTCTTCGATGATCCGAACTGGTTCAATTACAGATATTCTTATCTGTTCTCCTTTGTCATGATCCTGGTGGCGTATTATTCCTACCTGAATATGAAGCATGCGCTCAAGAAGCACTTCTTCATCACGATGGGCATCATCATCGGTATGGCAGTATTCTCCCAGAGCTTCGGACAGATGACGCAGAAGGACAATACCTTCTTTGCCACGATCCTGTTCACGCTCCTGATCTCGGTTCTCCTTTACGGAAAAACACTGGAGAAATGGCCGGATGTCATCTATAACCTCAGACGTTTCGCATCGGTCTTCCTCGTTGCCGTGATCGTCATCGAGATCGTGGTATTTAACCCCAGATGCTTCATGCCGGAGGTATATGCCGGTATGCAGGATGCACCGAACTTCGCGAAGATGCTCGGCGATATCTCGGAGATCTCCGATAAGATCGAGGACGATGACTGGTACAGAACAGAGCTTCACCAGACCTGGCATTACCTGATCTGCGCGAATAACCTTCCGTTCTATACGGGAAAAGAAGGCATGAGTATCTTTGCCTCGATGGCCAATAAGAAGACCAACCGCTTCCTCAAGCAGCTGGGCTATAACTCGAACTACAATTATTTCTCGCTTCAGCATGACAATGTGATCCTTCCTTCCGACTCGATCCTGGGTATCCGGTACATCATCACGAAGGAAGAAGGGAAGAATGAGCTGCATAATCAGGCGCATGTCGAGGATTTCTACCTTTACAGAAATGATTACGCGCTGCCGGCGGCTTTCCTTGCCGATGCAAAAGCACTTGACTTCGACGGCTATGCACTCGAGAAAGACGAAGATAAGAAGGACTACTTTGATTTCCAGGAGAAGTGGATCGCATCGCTTTCCGGAATCGATGCCTCCGATATCTACGATACCTGGACACCGGAGTGGGAAGTCTTTAACGGTCAGAAGACCGATATCCCGCCGGAAGAGAAGATCATGGAAGCCGATACGCTCGTAAATACACTCAATCTCGAGACGAAGAACCTTAAGGCGGAGTCCCTGCGCTTCTATCTTAGAAATAATGACAAAGCACCGATGGTGCTCCGCACGGTATTTAAGGCCGACAGAGACGGTGCCATCTATTTCCTGATGCCGTATCTGCACCTGCAGTGCAAGGCGGATGTTTATGTTAATGGCGAGAAGGCCTATGACATGGATTCGAGTTCTTTTTACAGCCGTATCCTTGATCTCGGCTACTTCAGAAAAGGGGAAGAGGTCAAGCTCGAGATCCGCGCCCTGCAGGATGTGTACGGATCATTTTCCCCGATCCTTGCCTACATGAAGCCGGAAGCGATCGCGCCGCATAAAGAGGCACTCTCCTCCGGCATGAAGGATATTGTCGTGGAGAACGGACATTATGTGATCCGGACAGAGTCTGATCAGGCCAAGCTCCTTCTGATCACTGCGCCGTACGAGAAGGGCTGGAAGGCCTGTGTCGATGGTCAGGAGACGAAGATCGTGGCATATCAGGACGCATTTATCGCGATCCCTCTGGAGGCGGGAGCACATACGGTCGAGCTCCGTTTCACACCGCCCGGATGGAAAGCAGGTCTTGCGGCAAGCTGCGCGGGGCTTCTGATCTTTGCGGTGGTGACGGTCATGATCCTGAAGAAAAAAGAAAAGAAGGAAGCTGCTGTTTCGGAAGTTGCAGAAGCTTCGGAAGATATCAAACCGAATAAAGAGGAGGAGACAACATGAACGTAGAAGAATTGTATAAGTTTTGGAGTGAAGATCCGTACTTCGATGAAGCGACCAGAGCAGAGCTTCTGGCCATCAAGGACGATAAAAAGGAGATCGAGGAGCGTTTCTACAGAGACCTCGAGTTCGGAACGGCCGGACTGCGCGGCGTTCTCGGGGCAGGTACCAACCGCATGAATATGTATGTGGTATCAAAGGCGACCTACGGTCTTGGCAAGTTCATCGTAAGCGAAGGGGAAGATGCCATGAAGCGTGGTGTCGTTATCTCTTACGATTCCCGTCATTTCTCTCCGGAATTTGCTGAGATCACAGCCCGTACACTGACCTCGATGGGTATCCGTGTATTCCTCTCGGATGAGCTCCGCCCGGTACCGATGCTCTCGTACTCGGTCCGCTGGCACAAGGCATTTGCCGGTGTCATGATCACGGCGAGCCACAACCCGTCCAAGTATAACGGATACAAAGTCTATGGCGAAGACGGCGGACAGGTCCCGCCGGAGGCCGCATCGAAGATCCTTTCTTTCATCGAGGGTATCGAGGATATAAGAACGATCCATCCGGATACCCTGGAAGATGCTAAGGCAAAAGGACTTCTGACCTACTGGGGCGAGGAAGTCGATGAGGCATATACCGACATGCTCGACAAGCTCGTCATCGACCGCCAGGCGATCCTCAACCAGAAGGATATGTCCATCGTATATACTCCTCTTCACGGTTCCGGAAATAAGCCGGTGCGCCGCATCCTGAAGAAAATCGGTCTGGAGAATGTCCATATCGTTCCGGAGCAGGAACTGCCGGACGGAAACTTCCCGACGGTCGAGGTCCCGAACCCGGAAAACCCGGCAGCGCTGTCTATGGCGATCGAGCTGGCGAAGAAGGTCGATGCGGATCTGGTCATAGGCACGGATCCGGACAGTGACCGTATCGGTATCGCCGTCCGTACAACTGTGGATGGTAAAGAGACCTATGTACCGTTTACCGGAAATCAGGTAGGACTTATGCTCCTCGACTATATCCTGGATTCGAAAAAGAGCGCCGGAACACTGCCGGAGGGTTCTTTTGCCGTTACGACCATCGTCTCGAGCAAGCTTGCCGGTGCGATCTGCAAGTACTACGGCGTGGAACTTCAGGAAGTTCTTACCGGATTCAAGTTCATCGG
>DFFH01000143.1:8490-15122 GCA_002368805.1 Mageeibacillus sp. UBA3781
GAGAGGATCAAGCTCGATGACGAATTCGGCTCCAAGCACTTCCAATTCGGCTTTGAAGAGAGCTATGGCTACCTTTCCGGTCTGGATGTCCGTGATAAGGATGCTGTCGTTGCCGCGATGCTGATCGCCGGTATGTATGCACAGTCCAGAGAGCGCGGACAGTCGCTTATTGACCGTCTGAACAATATTTATGAGCGTTTCGGATACGGATTCGAAGAAACCATCGCCATTACTCTCGAAGGAAAAGAAGGTATCGAGAAGATCTCCGGTGCGATGAAATCCCTTCGTTCCGAGCTTCTTGCCTGCAAGAACAAGGCGGAGGCACAGTCTCTCCTCGGCGGAGCTCCGGTCGTTGCGGTCCGTGACTACCAGGCATCGAAGAAGTATATCTTTACCGATGACGGCGTGAAAGAAGAGAAAATCGACCTTCCGGTATCCAATGTCCTTCTTTATGAACTTGGCGGAGATAAAGGCCTTGACTGGGCTTGCGCCCGTCCGTCCGGTACCGAGCCGAAGCTGAAGATCTACTTCGGTATCTATGCGAACACAGAGGAGTCTTCCAGAAGAAGACTGGAGGACACCAAGGAAAAGGTATCTTCCTGCGTAAAAGCGAAGCTCTGATCTTCATGGAAACAATTTAGTAACACTTTGAGGCACTTTTGACCGAATTCGTCGAGAGTGCCTCTTCTTTCAAATAAGGCAAAATCAGTGCGATTTCCACCTAAACTGATTAAATTGTGACGGAAATGTGGCAAACTTCGCAATTTCTCACAAAAACTTCATATTTCACCCGAAAAATCCTCTTTTTTCAAAGAAAAGAACCATGTATACTCGGGGTGAATTCAATTAGGAGGAATATTGCGTTATGACGGCAAATGAATGCTTGATCAAGTTTAACTCGATCAAAGAGTGCCTTTCTGATGTGCTGTGGATGTACTTCGAGATCCAGTCGGCAGATAATGATCAGATCGTACTTGTAGGTAAACCTGATGAGTTTGCAGATCCGGTCCTTAAGATCGTTTTCGTGCAGCCTTACATGATTTCGTGCCCGATGCGTTTTACATATGAAGGCGGAGATTTCATCGGTCTTGCCCCGCAGGAAGAGTTCTATCAGATGAACGAAAGATACCACTTCGGTCAGGGATACCACATCTTTAAGATCAAAGTGGAGAACAAGAGGTTCTTCATTATTGCGAAATCGATGCATGTATCGATCGCAAACTAATACAGTTTCCAACCTTTTTGGGGATAGGATACAAGTAGTTCAGAGAAGATGGCGGATCGCGTAAGCGACTCCGTCATCTTTGCAGTTACGGGTAATAATGGCGGCACGGGATCTGACATCTTCCGACGCATTTCCCATCGCGACACCTACGGCTCCGCAGGTGAACATACTGACATCGTTGTCATTGTCGCCGAAACAGAAGACCGAGGACAGCGGCACCTGAAGATAAGAAGCCAGCGCAACGACGGCATTTCCTTTGGTGGCGCCCTTCGGCATGATGTCGATGACACTGTGCATGGAGGATGTCACTTCGAGAGAACCCTTCTGAAGAAGAGCGGCCTCAAGCTCCGCGGTAGGAGAATATACAAGGACTTTCGTAAGCGATGAGGGCGGTGCGGAAAGATCCTTTTCGTCCAGAGGGATCAGGGGAGCCCGGATCTCTTTTCGGACGGAAGCGTTATAGTTGTTGAAAAAAGCCAGGTGCGTGCTTCCGGGACGGAAGAAGATGCCGTCTTTTCCATATGCGACGAAGTCAAACCCCTCACGGATCAGTGTCCGGAGAAGATCCTCGGAAGCTTCATCAGAAAAACATGACTCGTACACGGAGGTGTCTGTGGCATAGTGATAGACCTGGGCGCCGTTGCTGGTGATCACAGGGACATGAATGCCGATCTCTTCGACGAATTTACGTACCACATGAAACGATCTTCCCGTGGCGATCGAAAAACCGGTATCATCACCGAGTTCCCGGATCGTATCCATCGTCAGATCAGAGATCTTTCCGCCCGGAGGAAGAAGTGTATTATCGATGTCACAGATGATCAGTCGGTCCAAGAAAAAAGCACCTCCCGGAAGAGTATTTCCGCGCATATTTGCAGAAGTAATAGTACCATGATTTGAAGTTTTTTTGAATTATCGGAAACAAGGCATCAGGAATCTGCCAGATATTACAAAAAAATTGCGGAAAACGTGTTGATTTTGTAAGGTTAAAAACCTCCAAATTCTCTTGAAAGAAAGGGCTCCATATAGTAATCTTTACATGGTGAAGTAGTATATTTATAAAGAGGCGTCAGTCGATGAAAAAGAATGCAGCAAGAAGAAGACAGAAGAGAAAAAAGAAGTTGATACTTGGCGCAGTTGCTGGTGTCCTGGTAGTGGGCGCTCTGGGTACTACGCTATATTTTACCGTCCTGAAGGATGTTCTGGGCGGAAAGTCCAATAAAATCGTTGTTACGGATATTAACGGAAGCGAAGTTTCCTTCGAGCCGGAAGAACTCGCGCAGCAGATCGATGTTCCCACGTTTTACGATGGAATCACCATTAATGGCGTAAGTGTAGGCGGCAAGACGAAGGAAGAAGTCAAGGCACAGTTCGCTTCTGAGATGAATAAGCCTGTTTCGGAAGTCGTTGATGTCAAGTTCCAGGTCGGAAACGATCTTATCCCGATGGGAACTGACGGACTTACACTTACCAGCGACATCGACCAGATCATCGATAAAGCATATGATTACGGCCGTTCCAGCACGCTCCCCGGAGATGAGGGCCTGAAGGACCGTTACAACACGATCAATAACCTGAAGAAGAATCCGGTCGATTTCGTATCGACATATACGCTCGATACATCTGCAGTAGATTCTCTTGCTCATCAGGCGCTCGATCCGCTCGAGAAAGAAGTCGTCGAAGCATATGCCAGCTCCTTCGACCTGGAAAACCTCGCGTTTGTTATCGAAGAGTCCCAGGCAGGATTCAAGGTGGATGTATCGAAGGCAATCGCCGACACGAAGGAGAGACTGAACAACTCCGATTATGTATGTGTGGTTCCGGTTTCCACCGAGACGATCGAACCGAAGACATCTGCGGAGTTCCTCAGAAGCTACCTGGGTCTCGTATCCACGACAACATCTACTACAAGCGGCAATGAAAACCGTAATACTAATATCCGTCTGATCTGCGAATCCATCAATGGTCTGGTCCTCCAGCCGGGTGAGCAGTTCGACTTTAACAAGCATGTCGGCCAGCGTACCGAGGAAAAAGGCTTCAAGATGGCACACGGTATCTTCAACGGCGACATGAGAGACGAGCTCGGCGGCGGTATCTGCCAGGCGAACACGATGCTCTACCAGAGTGTTACGAAGGCGGACCTGCAGGTCGATGAAAGAAAGAATCACACGATCCCGAGTACATACGTTGACAAGGGAACAGACGCAACCGTTACCTGGGAGAGCCCGAACTTCCGCTTTACGAATAATACGGACTATCCGATCGCGATCCATGCCTGGTACGAAGACCGTCACGTCAGCGTAGAGATCTACGGCCGTCCGCTGGAAGATGGTGTAACGATCAAGCTGGTAGGTGAACTGGTCCGTGAGATCCCTCCGACGGGAACGACATATGTGGCAGATTCTTCGCTGCCGGTCGGACAGAAGCAGACCGTTACTTCTTCCCGTACAGGATATGACTACAAGTCTTATAAAGTCTATTACGATAAGGATGGCAACGAGATCAGGAAGGAAGAATACTTCCCGAGCCATTATCCGATGAGAAATGCGGAAGTCCGTGTCGGTGTTAAGGGACCGGACGGCACGATCTATAAGATGGATCCGAAGACCGGTAAGGTCGATGCACCGGCGGATGTGGTCAATCCGACGGCTCCGACAAATCCGGAAACGACCCCGCCGAGTTCGGAAACGGCTCCGGCTACAACCCCGGAGACTACGCCGGCTGAAACGAAGCCGGAAGAAAAACCGAATCCTACACCGGAAGGTGGCGGTGAAGGCGGCGGAAACGGCGGCGAAGGAGGCGGCGGTGAAGGCGGAGGAGCCTGACCCCGGGAAACCGCCCCGCGAAAACAGATAATACAGGGCACAAGTCCTTAACTTGAGGGTTGTGCCCTTTTTATAGAAAAGGAGAGAAATCTATGAGTACATCTTACAAAGGCCCGATCGTTCTCATCATCATGGACGGTGTCGGCATCAAGGAAATTGAAACAGGTAACGCAGTGACCGGCGCAAAGAAGCCGATCCTCGACAACTGCATGAAGAATTATCCGATGCAGAAATTAAAGGCACACGGTACCGCTGTCGGACTTCCGTCTGATGGAGATATGGGTAACTCCGAAGTAGGCCACAATGCTATTGGTGCAGGTCAGGTCTACAGCCAGGGTGCAAAACTCGTATCCGAGTCTCTGGCAAGCAAGTCCATGTATCAGAGCGAGGTATGGAAATCTCTCGTAGCTGATGCAAAGAAGGGCGGCACGATGCACTTCATCGGTCTTCTTTCCGATGGTAATGTACACTCCCATATCGACCACCTGCTGGCTATGCTCGATGAAGCAAAAGAAGAGGGCGTCGCAAAAGTACGCATCCACATCCTGCTGGACGGCCGTGATGTTGGTGAGACATCCGCACTGCAGTATGTCGATCAGCTCGAGGCAAAGCTTGCTGAGCTTTCCGATGATTCCCACGATTACAGAATCGCCAGCGGCGGCGGACGTATGGTCATCACTATGGACCGTTACGGTGCAAACTGGGGTATGGTTGAAGCAGGCTGGAAGACACATGTACTGGGTGAAGGCAGACAGTTCGCTACTGCAAAAGAAGCAATCGAGACATTCCGTTCCGAGATCCCGAATGTTATCGACCAGGATCTTCCTGCTTTCGTTATCGCTGAGAATGGTGCTCCGGTCGGAACGATCGAAGACGGCGACAGCGTTATCCTCTTTAACTTCCGTGGCGACCGTGCACAGGAACTGACAGTTGCTTTTGAAAGCGGCGCTGATTTCGATAAGTTTGACCGTGTACGTGTTCCGAGCGTAAACTATGCAGGTATGCTCGAGTACGACGGCGACCTTCATATCCCGAAGAAGTTCCTCGTTTCTCCGCCGGTCATCAGAAATACACTTGGTGAGCTTCTGGCAAACAAGGGTATCGCTCAGCTGGCGATCTCCGAGACACAGAAGTATGGTCACGTTACTTACTTCTTCAATGGTAACAGATCGAGTAAGTTCAACGAAGATCTTGAAGAGTACATCGAGATCCCGTCCGACATCGTTCCTTTCGAACAGCGTCCGTGGATGAAGTCCGCAGAGATCACGGATAAGCTCGTTGAGCTCATCTCCGAGAACAAGTATCCGTTCATGCGTGTAAACTTCCCGAACGGCGACATGGTCGGCCACACAGGTGTTTTTGAATCCGCAGTTATCGGTGTCGAGTCTGTAGATATCGCACTGAAGAGAATCCTTCCGGCCATCGATGCAGTCGGCGGTATGGCGATCATCACAGCTGACCACGGTAATGCCGAGGAGATGTACGAACTTGCCAAGGACGGCACACCGAAGGCGGACAAAGACGGCCGTATCAAGGCAAAGACATCTCACACTTTGAACCCTGTTCCGTGCATCTTCTACGATAACACCGAGAATAAGGACAAGTACGAAGTTGTTGATTCTGACTCTTACGGCCTGGCAAACATCGCAGCAACGATCGCAGATCTTCTTGGTGTAGAGAAGCCGGAATGCTGGGAGCCTTCCATGATCAAACTCAAATAATCTCGTCGTTAACTCGATAGAAGAATAGAATCATGCCTCATCGGCTCATACAGTTTGCTGACGCAAAACTCGCCGAGGAGGCATTTTCTATTCTTCTTATGACTTATGGATTATTTGCGTTTGTAGGAATACACCGTAGCGGCACTTTTTTCTATTCTTCTTACTGTGCCGGATTATTTCTGTAGAGTATTGACTCGCCGAGGAGGCATTTTCTGTTCGTCTTTTGATTTCCGTTTTTTCGGGCGTGGATACGATTTGTGCAAAAGACAATACTTTTATTTTCAAAATGATATTGAATGAGAAGAATAATCATCGTATTATTCAATGATGAAAGAAAGAGATAGGAAAAAAGTTCTGAGGAGATACGAGGAGCTATGAAAAAAGGTACAGCATCAAGTCGAAAAAGGGGCACAAACAGGGTTTCGACACGTGGGACGGGGGCCCGCAGATCTACTCCGGTCAGAAGGAGTACAAATCAGAGAAGAGGCAGAAGAAAGACGATCCTTTCCACAAAAACGATCGCGATCATTACTGCCGTACTCGTAGCAGCCCTCTTTATTACCATCTTATGCACACAGGTCTTTAATAAGCAGCTGAGTCATCTGTTTGCGAAAAAGTACGCTGTTACGGATGTGGACGGTTCGGAGAGAAAACTCACGGCAGATGAGATATCGGAAGAAGTGGAAACTGACCGTTTCTACCCGGGAATCAGTGTCGATGGTGTGGATGTTTCCGGCAAGACACTCGCTGAAGCAAGGAATATGTTCGCGGAGATCCGCGGACAGCAGGTGGATGAGCTTGTGGATATCAAGTTCCAGGTCGGAAACGATCAGGTAAAGCTGAAAACCAGCGGGACACACC
>DFFH01000126.1:0-14669 GCA_002368805.1 Mageeibacillus sp. UBA3781
ATCATGCCCCGGGAGATGATGTCGTCGATGTCGCTCTTGAGCTGATCGAGGATGCGGACGTCCTTGATGCCGGAGATCTGCGACGCTTCCTCGGTCGAGAGGCGCTTGCCGGTCCACTTCTCCTTCTCCGGCTCACGCGGATAGATGTAAAGGTGCGGCGTGAAAAGGTCCTTCTCCCCTTCTTTTGTAAGGATCAATACGGAATCCTCCTGCTCGATGCCGCAGAAATAGTAGAATGTGCGGTTCGCAAGGAACGGATAGCACTCGTCGAGAGATGCCACCGGCGCATGTCCGGCAAATAAAATGACCGCCGTATTCGCGCCCACCTTGGCAGAGAGCGTGTTCCTGCGGTTTATGTATTCAGAAGTATCGATCGCATAATGCGAAACATCAGTAAACATCAGTTATCTCCCGATCTTACATTATATTCATCGAAAAGGATCGTATTATTGATATATCCCAGCGTCGCGCCAGGAGACTGGCGGATCAGGCCCGGGTTACCGATAACGATGGAGTTGTCCGGCACGTCGAAGTTGACGTAGGCGCCCGGCGCGATCAGGACGTTGTTTCCAATATTGATCTTACCGACGATTACGGCATTTGCGCCGATCCAGACGTAGTTACCGATATTCGGAGAACCTTTTCTCGATCCACGGAACTGGGTTCCGATGACGACACCGGTGGAAACATTGACGTTATTTCCGATCACGGCCTTCGGATGGATGATGATACGGCCGAAGTGCGCGATATAGAAGCCTTTGTCGATCTTCGTCTCATAAGGGATCTGAAAATGGTATTTCCTGGACTTCCTGTTTAAGGACTTGCTGCATAAATACAGGCATGCCTTGTGGTAGAAATACTTAAAGTCGTGGATCTTCGTCTGGGTCTTCCAGTAATGGTAGCTGCAGTGGCGCATATTACTGATATAGTGGAACTCCGGGCTGGTCATCATCTCTTCGAGATACGTAAAAAAGACATTCTTATGGCGCTTCGAGTTACCCGTATAACGGAAAAGATCGCTATAAATAATGTCTTTCAGTTCGTCGTTCATTTTGTTTCCAGCTCCATTAGTCCATCTGAAAATATGTTACCTCTTTTTTAGATTTTCATCAATAAAGAAACGAGTCAAGACACAAAAAATATACAATTGGCAGATACCGCCGAAGTACAGGTGCTTTTCGGGAAGAAGGCGTATAAGCCCCTTGACGGAAAAGGGCGCGACTTTTATAATCGAATAGCATTTGCACTTAAGTTGCGCGCTTTTCTGCGCGAAAAGCACTTGCACCATATGGAGACGTATCGAAGTGGTCATAACGGGGCGCACTCGAAATGCGTTAGCCGGTTTTTCGGCTCGAGGGTTCGAATCCCTCCGTCTCCGCCAGATTTGATGAAGTTACCCCCATTTATCGCACATCGATGGATGGGGGTGCTTCTTTGAGATCCTTAAGGCTTGAAACTACGGGCTTTCGGGATTTTTGTATAAGAAAACCCGGGCATCGCTGCTCGGGTTTCTTGTTTAGAGGGGGTATATTATGAGTTTTAGGATGATTCTCGCTTGTTTCACATGTTATGCATAGTCATGTTGATGACAGTCATATCGTCGTTCTCTTTCTGAATCTTCTCTTGTTCTTTTTTAGTTAGTTCTTTCTTTGAACCTTTTGTTCCACGAAGAATAGTCCACAAGATCACCTGAAGAATCGCATTGCTTCCAATAGCAATGTGCATGAGCCTAGTATTATCTATGATTATCGAGACGATAAGTGCCGCAAGTGCAGCCACAGCTATAAGCAGTCCGATTAAATACAGTGTTTTCCTGGTTGAGGGTTTCATAGTATTGTCCTCCACTCAATGTGTAAGAATATAAGTAAATGCGCCAAATCTTTCACCAAGACCAAAGCTTGCATAGGCTGTTGCCATAAAGAGAAGTGCATAAGCTGCATATCTTACTTTTCTATTGTTTCTGATTAAGTCTTCTGCACTTTTCATCGTTTTCCTAATTTGCATAGTCATTGTAGAAACCTCTTTTCTTTTTCACTTCCCTGTGCTTTACGTCTTTATCATACCGTTGAAAAGTAAAATCATCGTCAAACAAAGGTAAAGAATTGATAAAGAAAACCCGGACATATTGCCGGGTCTTCGGGTATTGGGGGTAAGGGGGTGTTATGAAATCGTTATTGCTCTCTACGACTTCATTATGCCCCCTCAACCTTAAGTGAAACTTAAAGTGGTTCTTCTCAGCAGCGGAAAGAGTTCTAGCCGGCGGATTAATACTTGCTAAACCCTAAATAATCCAGTGTTAATATGCAACCAGCTATGAGAATATATATAGGAGTGATCTGCCAAATAGTGCAAAATATGTGTTCAGCAGCGCGAGGTGTGTATATGTCTAAGTGGGTAACTTTGTTTCCCAGAATATATCAGTGGAAACTTATCATGAATCCAATATACTGGATTGTTCTTTGTCTCATAATAGGCCCTTTTATGATGATCCTGAGCGGCGTCGATTACGCAAAATACAAACAGGCAACCAAAAATCTTGATTCCGAAATGTATGGCGAAGTGGTTAATGTTGAATTTGAAGAAAACTCACTTGATGTTTCGGATAGAGAATACGTTGCAACCGTCAAGCCTACAGACTGGAAGGTCTTCAATGGGTCTTTGCTTACATCTGGCAAGACGAAGTATGCATATAAGATGGGTGAGATCGTGGAGATCTATTACGATTCTTCTAATCTGTCTGAGTATCGTATAGAACATAATGCTCCTACCAATGGCGGCATTCCTCTTTTGGTTATCGGATCAGTTATGACCTGCCTCGGACTTGTCATCTTAGTCGGTTACAAGAAATGGAATAGAAGAGTTTATTGATTCCTATTAAGAAGCACCCCGGAGAGACTCTGGGATGTTTTTGAAGTTACTCCCATTTTTCGGGCAGAGATGTGAAGTGAACCCACTTCAATGGCCGATCGATGGGGGTGCTTCTTTTTGGCCTTGTTTTTCCAGGAGATTTCCAAGAATGGGGCTTGATTTGGAAATATATGAGAAAAAACGGGCGGGCGAGTGCTTTTCGAGCAGGATTTCCATGAGATTTCCAAAAGAGAGGGGCAACTGAGAAAAAAATTGGAAAACGGCGATGCTTTAGCGTGATGGGCGGCTTTTTTCCAGGAGATTTCCAAAAGAGAGGGGCAACTGAGAAAAAAATTGGAAAACGGCGGTGGATCTGTGGGAATTGCTGCTTTTTTCCAGATTATTTCCAAAGCGGATGCCTTTTTGAGAAAAATATTGGAAAATGCGAAGGCTTGTCTTAACGTCTTCTGTCGGCTTGGGGATGGGTCTTGTAGTAGTCCTGTTTGTCCTTGTACATGAGGTGGTCGATCTTGGCGACGACGTCTTCCTGCTCGACGGTGTTGGTGAAGATCTCGCCGCCGACGGCGACGGAGAGCTTATAGGGCTTGCCGGATGTTTCGTTATACGCTTCGACGGCGTCGAGGATCTTCTTCCGAACGCGGTCGATGTTGTCATCCTTGAAGCGGCGGATGATGACGATGAACTCGTCGCCGGCGAAACGGATGACGATGCCTTCGTTGCGGATGACCTTCACGAGAATGTCGGCAAACGCACAGAGCGCGGCGTCGCCCTCCGCATGAGAGTAATTGTCGTTGATCTGTTTAAAGCCGTTTAAGTCAAGCATCAAAGCGGCGACCTTCTCGCGACGAAGGCGGGAAAGTGCTTTTCGGAAATTATCGAGTTCATAGCGGTTATAGACGCCGGTCAGCTTATCGATGTAGATGCACTCATTCTGAAGACAGATCACGAGACCGGCGAAGGCGATCGCATAGCCGATCGGCTGGAGGGACACTCCATAGACGAGGCTCTGGATCACAAGAGCGATGACGATCGGTGTCAGGAACTGCCAGACCGGGAAATATCGGAGAGCAGGGCTTCTGAGCTTCGAGATGAAGTAGTAGCAATAGCCATAGATGATGAGCAGCGCTCCCGCCAGAATGAAGATCACGTAGAAGGTGTCCCTGTGATAGACGTTATCGCTGTCGATATGGAAAACGAGCGGCTGGAAAAAGTTTATGGTCAGGAGCACGACTTCAACCGCGCTGATGGTCGCGAAAAAGAGGATCTGCAGGCGCGGGATCGTCTGGTCGATGTGGTTGACGACGAGGTAGATGATGCCGAGGCCGACAAGGAGATTATAAATATATAAGTAAGTATTTCCGATAATACAGATCACGCGGATGACCTGGCCGGGGCGGCCGTCGCAGAGGGAGACGAATGCGTCGCCGGCGCAGTAGAAAACGGTCGCAATCGTCAGGATGAAAAGGATACGGCTCTCTTTTTTTCTCGCAGGCAGGCTCCAGCCCTTGGTCAGAAGGATGATCAAGAGAAGGAATACGCCGGCAAAATCCGTACCGAATATTGATGTCAGGTTGATCATGACAGTTCGCCTCTACTTGCGGATCTTGTGCCTGCCGTCCCGCTGCGGCAAAGGCAGAACCCGCCCCCTCATATGTTCTACAACATTAGGATATACAAAATCAAGGGGGGCTTCTATAGAAACGGCGGGATTTAAACAGTTTGTTTACATTTCGGGGCGCGCGATGCGCGGGCGGCACGCGATGCGCGGACGGCGCGCGATGCGCGGACGGCACGCGACAGGAGGTGCACAAATGTCCGGGCGAGTGGAGAGAAAACGGGGCGAGTGTTTTTCGCGGATCTAGATTGGAAAATCATGGATTTGCGCCTATATGGATTTTAGGAGATAGGATCAAAATGCAAAAAACATGGATTTGATCCTACAGGGTTAAATGAGATAGGATCAAAATAGGAAAAACGAGGATTTGATCCTATATGGTGAGGGGTATGCAGGCCCTTTTCTTGGCTATTCTTCTTGTCTATATCTTTTCGCATAGGATCAAATTCAGGAAAAGTGCAGTTTGAGCCTACCATGGTTAGCGCAAAATGCGGATTTTGGCGTTTTGATCCTATGAGAGGTAGGATCAAAACTGTGAAAATGAGAATTTGATCCTACTTATCATCTACGCATACCCCCCGGGGGTATATCTTTTGGCATATCTTTGCGCGAAAAGCACTGGTCCGGTGCATCTAAACTAGGGAAGCACTGGTCCGGTGCATCTAAACTAGGGAAGCACTGGTCCGGCGCGTCTAAACTAGGGAAGCACTGGTCCGGCATCTCATCTTTTAGAAAAACTGTTCTGAAACTGCTCAAAAAGCACTGGTCCGGCATCAGATTTCTATGTTTTTTCTTGTTTTTCTCTTACGCTCGTCTATATATGACATAATTGTCATAACGTTTCTTAGTTTTTGCTCTATAATAGCTACTGTTATAATAGATAATTAATGGAGCTTAGAACGAAATTGATACGCAATATCCTTGAATATCTTGAACAGGACAGGGTGCTTTTCCCTGATAAAAAAGCACTTGTCGATGAGGCTACGAGCTACACATTCTCGGAGTTTTATGATTTTTCCCGGCGGATCGGAAGCGCGATCGCGAAGAAAATGATTTCTGGTGAAATCAGTGACAATGCAGCGATCGCGGATGACAGTTTGAAAAGAAGCGCGATCAGAAAGCCGATCGCGGTTCTTATGGAAAAAGGCGCGGACACGCTCTGTGCATTTATGGGCATCGCTTATGCGGGGTGCTTCTATGTCCTTCTGAATCCCGAGTTCCCGGAAAGCCGGCTCACGCAGATCCAGGGAGTTCTCGAAGCACCTTTTATCGTGACAAATTCTGAGCATCTGGAACTGGCGGAGAAACTGGTCCCTGCCGAGCGGATCCTTCTTCTTTCCGACCTGATGCAGGAAGAGGAAGATTCCAGCCTTCTCGACTCTATCAGAAAAAGAGCGATCGACACGGATCCGCTCTATGCGAACTTCACTTCCGGTTCGACCGGCGTACCGAAGGGCGTTGTCGTCGGACACCGGAGCGTACTGGACTTCATCGAGAACTTCGTCCCGATGTTCGGGATCGGAAATAACGACATCATCGCAAACCAGGCGCCGTTTGACTTTGACGTTTCCGTGAAGGACATCTACTCGGCGCTTAAGACCGGCGCGACACTGGTTATCGTGCCGAAGCGCCTGTTCTCCCAGCCGGTCCAGCTTCTGGACTTTCTGTGCGATCACGACATCACGACCATGATCTGGGCGGTGTCCGCGCTGTGCCTGATCACGACCTGCCATGGACTCGACTATAAGACCCCGATGACCGTAAAGAGAGTGCTTTTCAGTGGGGAGGTAATGCCTCTGAAGCACCTGTTTGACTGGATGAATCACCTGCCCGAGGCAGAGTTCGTCAACCTTTACGGACCGACGGAGATCACCTGCAACTGCACCTATCACCGTATCGACAGAAACCGAGATTATTCCGACGGGATTCCGATCGGGCTTCCTTTTCCGAACGAACACGTATTCCTGCTCGATGCTGAAAATAAAGAGATCCTGGAGCCGGACGTCACCGGCGAGATCTGCGTACGTGGATCAGCACTCGCACTCGGGTACTTCAGAAATCCGGAGCAGACGGCAAGTGCTTTTCCGGACGACCCTTCAAACAGCTGCTACCCCGAGAAGATCTACAGAACCGGCGATCTCGGAAGATATGCCGCTGATGGTGAGGAACTCTACTTCTGCGGCCGCAAAGACTTCCAGATCAAGTACATGGGACACCGGATCGAGATCGAAGAGATCGAGCGCGCGATCTCGGATGTCGATGGCATCGCCCGCTGCTGCGTGATCTTCGATGAAAGCAAACAGCGCCTCTACGGCTTCTACGTCGGCGCGATGGATAAGAAAGAACTGCATGCGGAGCTGGCAAAAACACTCCCGATCTACATGATCCCGGGCGTGCTGAAGAATGTCGAGGAATTTCCTCTGACCAAGAACGGCAAGATCGACCGGCGCGCGCTGCTCGAAAGGAAGGCGAGAAAATGACCGACGAACAGATCCTTTCTTTCACGAAAAATGCACCCACCCCGCTTTATGTTTTTGATCTCGGCGAGCTCGAGAAGCGCGTCGCATTCCTGCGTTCGTGCCTGCCGGAAAAAGTCGAGCTCTGCTACGCCGTGAAGGCGAATACATTTATCATCGAAAAGGCTGCGGAGATCGTGGATCTTCTGGAGATCTGCTCGCCTGGCGAATACCGCATCTGCGACCGTCTCAGCGTCCCGCACAGTAAATTCGTTGTGTCGGGCGTCAATAAGCAGGCGGACTTCATCGACTCGGCGATCGCTTCGGACGAGCCGGCCGCTTACTTTACCGCGGAGTCGGTAAATCAGTTCCACATGCTTCGCGACAGCGCGGAGAAGCACCACAAGCGCATCTCCGTCCTGCTCCGGCTCACGAGCGGAAACCAGTTCGGCCTCGACAAAGACGACCTCTTCGACGTGATCGCCCGCTACAAGGACGATCCGTGGGTCGGGATCACCGGGATCCAGTATTTCTCGGGCACACAGAAGAATTCCCTGAAGAAACTCAAGCGCGAGCTCGACTACGTCGATACAGTGCTTTCCGAGCTTCTCGAAAAGCACTCATACGCAGCTTCCAAGCTCGAATACGGGACGGGCTTCCCGGTCAGCTATTTCGACGGCGAAACCTTCGATGAAAGTGCTTTTCTGGAAGAATTCTCGAAGCTACTTTCGGATATGACATTTAAAGGGATGATCACACTCGAGATCGGGCGGAGCATCGCGGCGAGCTGCGGCACTTATCTGACCAGAGTCGTCGATACTAAGGTCAACTGCGGCGAGCGCTACGCGATCGTTGATGGCGGCATGCACCAGATCGTGTATTACGGGCAGTTCATGGCGATGAAGCACCCGAAGATCAGGCGGATCGCGGCCGGCGCGGCGGAGTCGGAAACGCATGACGCGGAGAATGCCGCGGCGGCGGACTGCAACTGCGGCGCGGGTGCTGAAAGTGCCGCGGCCGCGGATTGGAACATCTGCGGGTCGCTGTGCACGATCAACGACTTTCTCGTGAAGAAGTTTCCTTTCGCTGATCTTCGAATCGGGGACATCCTGCTCTTCCCTTCCGCCGGCGCATATTGCGTCACCGAGGGCATCGCGCTTTTCCTGAGCCGCGAGCTGCCGGGGGTCTATCTTCTCGACACGGACGGCAGCATCCGGAAGGTGCGCGACCAGATCCCTACAGAGAAATTCAACTCAACATAACAGTGCCGCCGTTCAACATTTAGTTCTACATTTCGAAGGCTACACAGAACAGAAAGCAGAACAGAATGCAGAACAGAATGCAGAACAGAATGTATTGCGGCAGTTTGATCAACAATTTAGTCAATTTTTTTGAAACAAAGGAGTTTTTATTATGGACGAGCGTTTGATTGAGATTTTAGAGGACATCCAGCCGGAAGTGGACTACGAGACGTGCACGACACTGATCGACGACCACTACCTCAATTCCCTCGCGATCATTTCCCTGGTCGCGGAGCTGGAGGAAGAATTTGACATCACGATCCCGACAGTTGAGATCATCCCGGAGAACTTTAACTCCGCATCCGCGATGTGGGAAATGATCACAAGACTGCAGGATGAGAACTGATGTTTAGTATATCGACCTACTTCTCTATCCAATATCTCGCGCTGCTTCTGGCCGCGATCTTCTTCTACGAGATCTTCCCGCAGAAAGGAAGACGCTGGGTGCTGCTTATCTCAAGCTACCTGTTCTTCTACCTGATCAGCGGCAAGCTCCTGATCTATCTTCTGCTCTCGACGCTGTCGATCCACCACATCGGATTGTGGCTGACGAGTATCCAGAACGATTGCAAAAGCGCCGTCAAAGGTCTTCCCCGCGATGAGAAAAAAGCGATCAGTGCGAAGTATCAGAAACAGCAGCGCAAGGTCATGGCATTTGCCGTATTCCTTCATATCGGCGTACTTCTCGTACTGAAGTACTCGCTGTTTGCCGTTTCGAACTTTAACCACCTGATGCGCTGGGCGCACGCACCGATCCATGTGCACGCGCCGCGATTCATGATACCGATCGGCATCTCTTTTTACACTTTGCAGGCACTTTCGTACCTCTTCGATGTCTATCGCGAGAAGCTCCCGGCCGATCGGAACCTGATGCGTCTTTCGATGTTTATGAGTTTCTTTCCGCAGATCATGGAAGGCCCGATCTGCCGGTATTCCGACACCACTGAACACCTGTGGAATGCGGAAAGGATCAAGTACAGTAATTTTGTTCAGGGAGGTCAGCGGATCCTCTACGGCGTCATGAAAAAACTCGTTCTGGCGGACCGTCTGAATCTTCTGATCGAAACAGTTTTCTCAAGCCACACCGAGTACGACGGATTCGTCACGATCGTCGCGGCGGTATTCTACACACTGCAGCTCTACTGCGACTTCTCAGGCACGATGGATGTCGTCATCGGATCCGCGCAGGTCTTCGGCGTCAACATGCCGGAAAACTTCAAGCGTCCCTTCTTCTCCGCCACGATCTCCGAGTTCTGGAAGCGCTGGCATGTCACACTGGGAACGTGGTTCAAGGACTACGTCTTCTTCCCGATGTCGATGTCAAAGCCTCTGAAGAAGCTGACGACGAAGGCTCGAAAAAAACTCGGCAACCACTTCGGTCCGCTTCTTGCGGGTGCGATCGCACTCTTTACGGTATGGCTCTTTAACGGACTCTGGCATGGCGCAGGCTGGAACTTCATCTTCTTCGGTATGTTCCACTTCATCCTGATCCTCATGGGATCGGTCGTCGAGCCGCTGGTCATCAAGGTGACACAGAAACTCCATATCAAGAGAAGCAGTAAACCGTACAAGTGCTTTCAGATAATAAGAACGAGCATCCTGGTGTGCATCGGCGAGATGTTCTTCCGCGCGGAAAGCGTCGGCCAGGGATTCTCCATGCTGTCGCGGATGTTTACGAAGTTCTCGCTGAGCACAGCGAAGGACGGATCGCTCTTCAAGCTTGGCATGGACCGTGCGGACTTCGTGATCATCGGGGTTTCCGTGATCGTGATCTTCGTCATCAGTGTCCTTCAGGAAAAGGGCATCCGGATCAGAGAATCCATCAGCAGAAGAAACATCGCCATCCAGTTTGCGGTGTTCTATGCACTCATTCTTTTCATCGTGATCTTCGGCGCATACGGCAGAGGCTATATCCCGGTCGATCCGATGTATGCGGCATTCTGACGCATGAACACAGCCGGCCGCCGGATCAAAAATCAGGCCGCGGTCTATGGGAAAGAACTATTGGCAGGCATAAGAGGTAACTTATGAAATATATTAAACGCATCATCACAGCAATGGCGTTTCTCGCCGGACTTCTGGTCCTTCTGTACTTCTCTTCGAAGATCTTCATGCCGAAGAACAACACAGAAGCAGCCGGCATGGAATATGAATCGGCAAACGGCATCCTCGGCGAAAAAAAGGACTCGATCGATGTGCTTTTTCTCGGCGACAGCGAGTGCTACAGCTCGATCATTCCATTGCAGATCTGGAATGATGCGGGGATCACATCATATAACTGCAGCAATCCCGCCCAACAGCTGAGCTACGCATATGTCATGCTTCAGAGAGCCTGCAGATCACAGACACCGAAGGTCGTTTTTCTCGAGATAAATGAAGTATTCCGCACACAGAGAGTTGCCAACTTCTTATTCGACGAACTCTGCGAACACCTCCCCGTCTTCCGTTATCATGACAGATGGAAACAGATCAAACCGAGTGAGCTTGGCAAGACAGCGGACTACACAGCATGTCCGGCCGACAAAGGATATGTGTATAACACTGCAACCAATCCAAGCGAAAAACCGGAGCCCCCGATCCCCACAAAGGAAAAGGATAAGATCTCGCTCATAAATGTCGAGATCGTAAAGGCCATGAAACGGTACTGCGACTCCATCGGCGCGAAGTTCGTTCTGGTCAGTATCCCCAGCACCTTAAACTGGAACTATAAGCGTCATAACGGTATCTCCAATCTCGCTGAAGAGATCGGATGTGAGTTCATCGACCTGAATCTTATGAACGAGCAGATCAATATCGAATGGGATAAAGACACCAGCGACAAAGGCGACCACTTAAACTACCGAGGCGCCAGCAAAGTCACAAAGCATCTGACGGAATATCTGGTTACCACTACGAAACTTCAAAGCCACAAAGGCGATGAGAATTATTCTGATTGGGATGAAAGTTATAAGAAGTTTCAGGAGAAAGTGCAGAAAGGATAAATCTTCTACAGTGACTTCATCCAGGCTTCGGCGAGGTCCGGCCAGCGCGGCACGTCCTCGAACTCCGGCGGCCTTCCTTCCGGCGGAGGCGCATCCTGCGAGAACTGTTCTCTCATCTCTTTCACGCGTTGTTCCGAGACGCGGACACCTCTTCCCTCCAGCACCGCAGCCACGGCAAGTTTGAGCTGTTCCATCGTATATTCCGCGCCAAATTCACCTCTGCAGAATTCTTCGTTGCAGACGGACAGCCCGTGCCACCCGTGCGGGAATGCGTAGTAGGCATACGGCGCGCCCGCCTTTCTGCAGGCCTGCGCGAACATCATGCTGTTTTCAACAGGCACAAGATCGTCCTCGACCGTCTGCCAGATGAAGGCCGGCGGAGTATTCTCTGTCACATGTTTTTCGAGCGAAAAGTACTCGCGCTCTTTCTCATCTGCATCGTTTCCGCAGAGTGCGATGATCGAGTATTCGTGGGTGAACTCTCCGGATGTGATGACGGGGTAAGAGAGGATCATGCCATCCGGTCGGTTCGGGTATTTCTGAAGTTCCGGATCCGGGTCGGTGACATCGTCGTAGTGCACTCCGAGCGTGCCGCAGAGATGGCCGCCGGCGGAAAATCCGCAGATGATGAGTTTATCGGGATCCGCGCTGAAGCGGGCGGCGTTTTTCCGGATATAGCGGACAGCGCGCGAGATGTCGTTGAGCGGCTGTTTGTGAAGTGGGACCGCGAATGTGATGTCGGTCGTGTACGTCAGTACGGCGCAGTTCATCCCGCGCGCATAAAACTCCTTCGCCACGACTTCTGCTTCCGGCGGGACGACCATGCAGTATCCGCCGCCCGGAACCACCAGCATGAACGGGCGGGCCGCGCCGTCCTCATGCAAGTAAAAATGCAGATTCGGGACAAACCCGTACGCCGCTTCGTAAGTATATTCACCATCCTGCCAGATATTCTCCCGGAAAAACTTCATATCGCACCTCTTCTTCCGCTGTTTGCGCCGCGCAGCAAGATGAAGCATCTGCATCTTGAAAGGAGCGCGCGCCGACCGCGGTTAATAGATTTATCTTACCCTTTTTTCTTGCGCGTGAAAAGTTCTGTCGCCGGCGGCGAGCTCATTTGTTTCTGCCTTGCATCGGCGGCGCGAGCTCATTTGGTTTTCTACCTGCCACCGGGCTCGCGTTCATTTGTTTTCTACCTGCCACCGGGCTCGCGTTCATCGCCGGCGCAGCCAAAGCAGCAGTTCTTACATATCCGTCACTTGCGCGCCCGCCCGAGATGATATGATAAAGTTGTAGTGATAGATCGATTTCCCGATTTGGGTTAATGGAAATCGGTGTGGTGGAATGATTTAAGGGAAACAAGGGTACAAGCATGAATGACACAGAATCAAATACGACTCAAGCTGTAAAAAAGGTCTCAGTCAGCCGCGTGATTCGCATGGTATTTTTCCTGTTAGCAAGCGCGATGCTAGTGCTTTTCCTGTCGGAAATCGTCAGCGGATACGGCTGGAATATCGGCACTCTTTCGGGTTTCGCGCTGTCGCTTCTGGTCATGGCCTACACGCATTTTTATCACCGGATCAACTCGGCGATCATCGAGCACCGCCAGAGATCGCGCGCGGTGAAATTCGTGCAGAACTGCGCCGTTTTCTTCGCCGTTCTGATCGTCACTTATGTCATCACCGCGAGCGTAATGATGATTACTTTTGCCCATCGAAAAGCACCCGAATCCGATCGTCCGCCGGTCGTGGTCGTGCTCGGCTGTCTGGTCGTCAACGACCATCCGAGTTCTCTTCTCGCCGAGCGGATCAAGACCGCGTACAAATATCTGAACGCAAATCCTGAATCACCATGCATCGTGTCTGGCGGGAAAGGCAGCGACGAGAGCATTTCCGAGGCACAGTGCATGTATCAGGAACTGGTGCGGATGGGGATCTCACCGGACCGGATCTATATCGAAGACCGCTCTACAAACACACGCGAAAACCTCGCATTCTGTAAGGAGATCATGGAGCAGGAAAACCTCGGCGACACGGTCGTTCTCGTGACGAACTCGTGGCATGAATTCCGCGCGAGCCTGATCGCCTCGGAGATCGATCTTCAGTGTGGAAACGAAGGTGCGGCAACACCACCGTGGCGTCTTCCGAGCAATTACTTAAGAGAACTCTTCGGCATCGCGTATCAGTTTGTGTTCTGAGAAGCCGGCGGGATTTCGGTTGCCGGCAAGTCCGGCATTCAGCGCCGGCTGTCCAAAGAATGGCTGACTGAGATCCGGGCTCAGTAGGAATAGATTGACTGAGATCCGGGCTCAGTAGGAATAGAGCGCAACGACCTTGCACTGAGTATATCCGTAATACTTAAATGAAGCAATTTCTTCTTTTCCGATGACTTCGCCCGGCATGACGATCGGGACAGCCGGCGGGCAGGAAAATGAACCCATCGCGGCGATACGGCCAAGTGCTTTTTCCAGAGGAATGGTCTCCCAGGAACAGAGCGATGCCGAGCGGATCGTCATCTTCTTTTCCGGGAAAAAGGCTGAATCACAAACTTCATTGGCGAGTGCTTTTCGCTTAGGAATAGAAAGCAGGATCTTTCTGAGTTTCTCGAGTTCGCGCTCCGTGTTTTTCGGCGTGATCATCAGAACGATCATATCCGGATCGGAGAACTCGACCTCGATCTTCTGCTCGCGGAGGATCGACGCAAACTCCGTTCCGGTGTAGCCGAAATCGCGCGTCAGGATCGTGATCTTCATCGTATCTTCGCCATAACAGGAAAGCCCGCCGTCCGTAAGTGATGCGCGGATCCTTCCCACCTTCTCCTCAGTCTTTCTGAAGAGTGCTTTTCCACCTTCGGAAAGCCAGAGATTCGCGCGGTCGAGTGACTGCAGGATCAGCCAGGACGGGCTGGTGGAGGCAAAAAACTGCATGGAGTTTTTCACGCGCTCGGCGGTGAACTTTTCGCGACTCGCGACATGGAGATACGCGCCGCCGGTCAGGACCGGGAGCGTCTTGTGCGCCGAGTCACAGCACATGTCCGCGCCGAGATCCATCGGGTGGACCGACGGCTCGAGGAACTTCAGGTATGCGCCGTGCGCGTTGTCGACGACCAGCGGGACATTTTCTTTATGGCAGGCATCCGCGATCTCCTTGATCGGGAGGATGTGTCCGGCGTAGTCAGGCGATGTGATATATACGCAGCAAGGCAGCGAGCCGTGAGACGAAATGCCCGAGGCAAGTGCTTTTGCGACATCATCAGCGTCGATATCGACGGAAAGAAGCGTGATGTTCGGTGATACGATCCATTCGGCGTCGATGCCGAGGAGTGCGCACGCGGAAACAAAGGATTCGTGGACGTTTCGGGCGGCCAGGACCCAGGGCCTCGGGGCGGCGGGGGTATCGGCGGCTGCGGGGGCAGTGCTATCTGAGGCGGCCGCAGGGGCTGCGTTATC
>DFFH01000126.1:14749-15321 GCA_002368805.1 Mageeibacillus sp. UBA3781
GCAGGGGCTGCGTTATCCGGGGTGGCGGCGGGGGCCATGGAATGCATCATGCAAAGGTGCAGCATCGCGCGGATGCAAAGCGACGAACCCTCGGTGGAATAGTAAGTATCGCAGCCGAAGATCTCGGAGGCGTTGGCCTCGCTCTCCGCGATGATGGACGTCGGATGGAAAAGCTCGTCGGCGCCGGCGATCTCGGTAATATCGTACTGCGCGATCTTCGAAAGCTGCTCATCCTCGGCGCGGCCCTTGTGACCGGGCATGTGCATGCGGATCGTGTCGCTCGCCGCGTAGTCCCTGACAAAATCACAGATCGGTGTCTTCACATGTCCGCCCCCTTTCGAATCGTTGTTTCGCGCCGCTTCGAAGGATCGCGGCGCTCATTTCGCTTATTGGATTTTACCCCCTACGCACGGGGCGGTCAATCATTCTGGTGAATGTGACGCGAAAGTATGAGTTTTTGAGCGCAACTTCGAAAAACTCATACATCTTATGTCTATTTTTTCAAACGGCGTTTTTAGATTTGGAAATCTGGCGGAAATCTGCGGCGGAACGGGCAGATGACAGGTGTTTTT
>DFFH01000083.1 GCA_002368805.1 Mageeibacillus sp. UBA3781
CCGTATGTCGCCGCCAGCCGCGGTTATGTGGATGAGGTCATCCTTCCGGAAGAAACCAGATCGAAGATCGCAGGCGCGCTTAAGTCCCTCGAGAGCAAGTCTCAGGATCGCCCGTATAAGAAACACGGCAACATCCCGCTTTGATGGAGGTAGCATATGGAAGAATTAACGAAAGAAGAAATCGTCGCGATGGCGGTGGCTGCGATCGCCGAGGAGACGGGGAATGCCCCTTCCGATCTTCGTGTGGTGAGCTTCCGAGAGCTTGGCGAATCGAGTCTTCAGAAATATATCCGCGAGAATAATATCAGCTATAAGAAATACTCTTTGGAGGATGAATTACTATGAGCAAATACAAGATCACACTGAATGGAAAATCTTATGAGATCGAAGTCGAGGCGCTGAAGGAAGGCGAAGCTAAGGCAGCTGTTTCCTCTGCAAAAGCACCTGTATCCGCAGCTCCTTCTGCAAAAGCTGCTCCTGCTGCTCCAGCAGCACCGGTTTCCGGCGGCGCGGGAAGTGTTAACGCTCCGATGCCGGGAACGATCCTCCGTGTCAATAAGGCAGCTGGTGACGCAGTTAAAGCAGGTGAGGCAGTCGTCGTTCTCGAGGCCATGAAGATGGAAAACGATATCAGCAGCCCGAAGGATGGCGTGATCAAGTCCATCGCTGTAAATAAGGGCGATACGGTCGCTTCCGGACAGTTCCTTTTCGAAGTAGAGTAATTCCCGGAAAGGATAAAGATCGAGGTAGAAAAAGATGCTTGAAATGCCTGAAAAAAAGTTATTCATAACGGATACTATCCTCCGTGATGCGCACCAGTCGCAAGCGGCGACGAGAATGCGTATCGAGGACATGCTTCCTGCGTGCGAAGTGCTGGATAATATGGGCTACTGGTCCCTGGAGTGCTGGGGAGGAGCGACCTTCGACTCCTGTATGCGTTTCCTGGGAGAAGACCCGTGGGAGAGACTCCGCACACTGAAAAAAGCGATGCCGAAGACACCTCTTCAGATGCTGCTTCGCGCGCAGAACCTTCTGGGATACCGCCACTATGCAGACGACGTGGTCGAGTCCTTCTGTGGAAGAATGATCGAAAACGGCATCAACGTCGTCCGTGTTTTCGACGCACTGAACGATGTAAGAAATATGGAGAGCCCGATGCGTGCTGTCAAGAAATACGGCGGCACATGCGAGGCGGCACTGAGCTATACGACGAGCCCGGTACATAACGAAGAATACTTCGTAAAGCAGGCGAAAGACCTTGTCGAGATGGGCGCAGACGTCATCTGCATCAAGGATATGGCGAACCTGCTCCTGCCTTCGACCGCGTATTCTCTCGTCAGCAAATTGAAAGAAGCGGTGGATGTTCCTATTCATCTGCATACACACGATACGACCGGTACCGGTGCGATGGTCTATTATGCCGCAGCACTGGCTGGTGTCGATATTATTGATACAGCGCTGTCTCCACTGGCGACAGGTACTTCCCAGCCGGCAACCGAATCTCTGGTTGCCGCCTTTAAGGGAACACCGAGAGATACGGGCCTTGATCTCCCGTCACTTTCAAAAGCGGCCGCCCACTTCAAGGGAGTTGCCCAGAAACTGCAGGATCAGGGGATCCTTGATCCGAAGGTCCTTCGCGTCGATCCGAATACCCTGATTTATCAGGTACCGGGCGGCATGCTCTCCAATCTCCTGAACCAGCTCAAGCAGGCAGGCGCGGAAGACCGCTTCGAGGAAGTACTCGCAGAGGTACCGCGTGTAAGAGAAGATTTCGGCTATCCGCCGCTTGTCACTCCGACATCCCAGATCGTCGGATCCCAGGCGGTCATGAACGTTCTGATGGGACGCTATAAGACATTCCCGAAGGAGTCGAAGATGCTCCTTAGAGGAGAATACGGAAGACTCCCGGGCAAGGTAAATGAAGAGATCAGAAAGATGGCTATCGGGGATGAAGAAGTCATCGAGTGCCGTCCTGCTGACCGCATCGCTAATGAGATGGAGACACTTCGCGCCGAGGTGAGTGATTTTGCCAAGTCGGAAGAAGATGTCCTGTCCTGTGCCCTGTTCCCGCAGGTCGCACCGGGCTTCATCAAGAAGAGAGATCAGGTCGAAGAAGTAAAAGAGATCAACGTCATCTGGTAAAAAAGTTAGAACCCCGGTTCATTCATTTCCGTGTGCAAAAAGATGAGGAACAGGAGCATCTTATCTCCCGGGCGGAGCGGATCATCATGAATTCGATTGAGGTGTGCTATAATGGCTCGTGGACGCAAGCAAGCGCCCACGAGCTTTTTCAATGAGGGGGAAAGTTTCTCATGCGTGATAAGTGGTCATCCAGATCTACATTTGTTTTAGCCGCAATCGGTTCAGCAGTAGGCCTCGGCAATGCCTGGCGTTTCCCGGGACTGGCGGCAAAATACGGCGGAGGAGCATTCCTTTTCGTTTATTTACTGGCCATGCTGATCATCGGTATCCCGCTTCTGATGGTGGAAATCGCGGTGGCAAGACATACGAAGCAGGGCGCGCCGGGATCGATGCGCGCACTGAATAAGCATGCAGAGCACGTCGGCTGGCTCGGCGTATCGAATGGTATCGGTATTTCCATTTACTATGCGGCTGTTTTTGCGTGGGTCATCATGATGTTCTTCATGAGCTTCAAATTCATGAACATGACCGGTGATACAGGTGCGGCAAGTTCTCTCTGGGCAGAGACGATCAAGACCACAGGGACGACTTCCGGCTTTACGACGATCGCATGGCCGGTCCTGATCTGCCTTCTCATCGCATGGGTGCTGTGCTATGTCTGCATCCGTAACGGTACGACGACAGTAGGAAAAGTCGTAAAATACACGGTTTCGCTTCCGGTCATCTGTCTTCTTGTCATGGCGGTAAGAGGCTTTACCATGCCGGGAGCGCTGAGCGGAGTATCCAAGCTCTTTATCCCGAAGTGGAGCGCACTTAGTGATTCCAATCTCTGGGTCGATGCGATCGGACAGGTATTCTACTCGCTTTCGACATCGATGGCGATCATGTTCGCGTACGGTTCTTTTCTCGATGAAAAGGCAAACATCGCGGTCGACTCGATCATCATCGCTTTTTCCGACATGATCATCAGCGTGCTGGCCGGTGTCGTAATGTTCACGACCATGGCCGGTGTCGGCATGCTGGATAATATGTCCGCATCCGGCATCAAGACCGCGTTTATCATCTATCCCCAGGCGATCGTCAAGCTCTCCGGAAGCGGCGTGGTCAACATGATCTTCGCCTTCATCTTCTATTTCTGCCTGATCACGCTGGCAATCGACTCGCTATTCTCCATTATCGAAGGCGTTTCTACAGCGATCTCGGACAAGTTCCATCTGAATAAGAAAAAGACGACGCTGACCCTCTGTATCGTCGAGGGTGCCATCAGTCTCATCTATGTGACCGGCGCAGGACTCGCAGTTCTCGATATCGTAGACTATTTCATCAACAGCTATACGCTCCTTCTGACGGGTATCCTCGAGGCAGTTGTTGCCGGCTGGTTCTTCCATACGGCGAAGATCCTTGATCAGATCAACAGAAACACAAAGAGCTTCAAGATGCCGGGCTGGTGGTTTCTGCCGTCCATCAAGGTGATTTCTCCTATAGTCCTGGGCGGGCTTTTCACCTGGAACCTTGTTAACCTTGTACGTGGTGGAGGTATCTATGGTAAGGCGGACGGATACTCCCTGAAAAGCAACATCCTTTTCGGGTGGATCGTTATCGCGCTGATCCTTGTCTCCGGATTTATCATCAAGGCGGTGGTACGTCTCGGGAACAAAAAACAGGAAGTCGACGATAAACGTACCTGGGATGACTATTCCGATGTGGAATAAGCATAAGATAATTAGGTAATGCTGTAATCTTCGATTTTTAATGGATTTGAAACATTTGTACATTTCATAATTAAATAGTAGATGGTATAATAGTTTTGAGAAATTGGGCGCATGCGCTCTGTTTGTCGTACCAAAAAACTGGTAAATACAGGAGAGGAGAATAGTATCGATCGAACCTGCTTATGAACGATCTGCCGGGTGAAGAAAAACATTTTCCGACGGAGGAACTCCCTGAAAAAGAGGACGAAATGTCCGGGGATTCCGATGTGGAACGAGAAGCGGCGGAAAGCGCGGAAACGGCTTTGGTTTCGGACCCTGGGGCGGCGGAGGAAACTGCTTCGGACGAACCTGAGACGGCAACGGAAAAATCCGAAGAAACGGAAAAGAAACCGGATGAGAAGAAGGCTTCTACACCGAAGAAAAAGCGGAAAAAGAAATCCGCGAAGCGCTATGCTCTCGAGTTCTTCATCAAGATCGCCATAACAGCGGCAGTGGTCGTGATTCTTCTGGTCTTCGTGGTCGGGATCCATGTCAACCACGGCAATGCATCGTATCCGATGATCAAGGATGGGGATCTGGTCATCACATATAAACTCGGGAAGCCCGGGGCAGGAGAAGAGATCGCTTACAAACATGACGGTGAACTCAAGTTCGGCCGGATCGTAGCCAAAGAAGGCGACGAAGTCCGGATCACGGACCAGTGTATAACGGTAAACGGCTACAACATCGTAGAAGATGTAGTCTATCCCACTACCGCGGAAGGATCCGCCATTTCATATCCGTATATCGTCCCGCAGGGAACGGTCTTCGTTCTGAACGATTACCGATCTGACCCGGGTGATAGTAGAACATATGGGGCCATTCCCATGTCAGACGTAGAAGGAGAAGTCATTCTCGTCCTGCGCCGGCGGGGAATCTAGAAAAGTCATTTTTGAGGAGGAGTAAACAAAAATGAAGAAACTGTTTAAGACGTTATCGGCTATGCTGGTAACAGCTGTCGCCATGACAGCACTTGTGGTGCCTGTGTCGGCAGACACGCAGTACGCTGCGATAACAGGTAACAAGGTCACATTCTACAAGACCTTGATCGTAGATAAGGATGCGAAAATTCCGAATCTGGTTTTTACGTTCTCGACGGCTGGCGGTGGCGCTGTACCAGGCGATCCGACTGATCAAAACAACCCAACGATTACTGTTTTGAACGGTACAGGAACGATTGCCCCTGTAACAGTTAGATTTACCCCTAAAACGGCTTTTGATGCCGACAATGCACATGGAGTACGTGCTGACTATAAGACGGCAACCTTGCCTGTTGAGATCGATCTTACTGCTGCTACATATAGCGAGCCGGGCGTATACCGCTACTATATCACCGAGGTAGATGGTGATTCCCGCGTGCTTTACGATGTAGATGAGAATCTTGCAGCTACCACCGGTGCTCGCGTAAGAACACTGGATGTTTATGTTGAGGACACAGGCGCAGCAACACCGGCACTTGCTGTCACAGGCTATGTTATGTATCTTGGCCAGGTTACAGCTGCTCCGAGTGTCGGAACAAATGCTACGAGCGGTAATGCAGTCAGCGGCGATGTTGTTATTGGAGAATCGGGTATCTATGTTAAAGGCAACACGGTAACAGAAGCTACAAGTGCCGGAACAAAAACCAATTACATCATGAACGCTTACAAGACCCACGATCTTACTTTCGGTAAGGAAGTTATCGGAAACCAGGGTTCCCGTGACAAGTACTTCAAGGTAACTGTAACTTGCACAGGCCTTAATGATGCGGATAAGTTCCCGGTAGATATGTCGTCCCATGCGGTAAAAGAACCGACTGCGAATTCTGCGACTACATATACAGCCGATGCCATGAAGACAAAAAACAACATCACCGAGCTTACAGGCGCTCAGCTTGCTGCCGGTTATGATTTCTATCTGCAGGACGGAAACTATGTCACGATCCTGGGTCTTCCGGAAGGCTATGACTATACCATTACTGAAGCAGCCGAAGATTACACAAGCAAAGTGAAGATCGCTAAAGCAGATTCTTCTCTGGATTGGAACAGCGCTGAAGATGGAAACGATGCACTCTCTAATGATCTGACCGGAAGAAATGTTACCACAGATATCCATACCGGTTTCACCAATGAGAAGAAGGGTCTGATCCCGACCGGTGTACTTCTGGTAGCTACTCCGGTGATCATCGTCGCACTTATCGCTATCGCAGGTGTCGTATTCTTCGCAGTAAGATCTGCCAAGAGCCGCGCACAGGAAGACGAAGCAGAGACAGCGGAAGAGTAATTCCTGCCCGGCTTTGACTTAGAAAGCCGAAGTAGATATGTCCTTTCCGTCGGGAAATCTGTACGTCAGGAGATCTTATGAGAACGTTCTGGAAAACCATGAACCGGGCATATGAGAAGACGATGCTGCTGATCTTTATCATCGCACTTCTGATCTGTATCTATGCACTCTACGATACCTGGTATGTCTTCGATCATGCGAATGACAGATCCTACCTGAAATATAAGCCGGGTGTGGCGGAAGAAGACGGTGTTGTTGCCGATTCACCGATCACATCGGATATGGTGGGCTGGATCACGATGGACGATACGAATATCGACTATCCGATCATGCAGGGGGAAGACAATGCCGCATATCTGAACAAAGATCCGTACGGACAGTTTTCACTTTCCGGAAGTATCTTCCTGGACAGCAGAAACAGCAAGGATTTCACTGATGAATACTCGGTCATCTACGGACACCACATGGAATATGGTGTGATGTTCGGAGCGCTCGATGATTATCTCGATGAAGACTATCTTACTTCCCACAGGCACGGTGAACTGCTGGTGGGACGGGATGGTAAGGTGATGTATGAGCTGGAAGCATTCTATGCTATGTCGGCAGATGCCAAGGACGATTTCATCTTCAATCCTGAATACTATGAGGATCTGTATGCATTCCTGAGTGAGAAGGGCATAGAAGTAAACCATAGGGTTTTGTGCCTCAGTACCTGCGCAGGTGATACCTCAACGACGAGGATCGTCGTATTTGCATACATATTAGAAAATTAATGGAGATTAGAGCTTTGAAAGGTTCGATGAAGAAATATATTTCTTTAGCAAAAGCACTGGCAGTCATCATGACGCTGTGTGTCATCCTTTCGTGCGCGATTTCTCCGGTACGTGCTGCTTTTGAATACACGCCGATCGTTGCTGAGATTCCGTTCAGTTGCGTAAAGGCGGCAGGTATAGACAGCAGCTATGAATTTGTGATCGAAAGACTCGATGCATCTTCTCCGGCGCCCCAGGAGGACGTCGTGAAGGTAGACGGATCCGGAAACGCAAAATTCGGTGTCGTTATCGATGAGCCCGGCACATACCGCTACAAGGTATATGAGAAGACGGGCGACAATAAAAACATCATCTACGACGATACGGTGTACATGGTGACACTGTTTGTTACCAACAATAACGAGGGTGGTCTGGAATATCAGGTCATCCTGGCAAAAGATGGGATGGTTAAACCGACAGAAGTGGCTTTTATTAACGATGCAGTCAGAAGAAAAGATCCGATCGTAAAGACCGGTGATATGGGAAAAACCGTTCAGGGCAGAGCATGGATACTTCTTGCTACGGGCGCAGCTTTACTCCTCCTTGCGTCCATAAAGAGAAAGGAGCCGGACTATGAAGAATAACCGCTCCTTTGCTGCTATGTTATCTGCCCTGTGGGTATCTATGACTTCGGGATTCCGCTCGAAGGAATTCCGCCGTGCCGTCGGTCTTCTGCTCGTTGTTGCAAACCTTATGACCTCGACCGGTCTCGTCCTTGCCAAAGAAATGGATGATGAAACATCTGAAACCACATCCGGTATCGTCACAGAACTCACGGAAGAAACTCCTTCCGAGACATCGGATGAGGAGACATCTGAAGAGACGACTTCCGACGAGGAAGATCCGTCGGATACCTCTGATTCTTCTGAAAACTCCGATACGGATGTAACTGAAAGTGATGAGACATCGGATACCGATGAACCTTCAGATACAGATGAAACACCGAGCGATTCGGATGAAGCAACTATCCCGGATGATTCGGATCAGGTAACTGTTCCGGATACTTCGGATGAAACAACTTCGGCTGATCCGACAGAAGAACCGGAATCCAATAAGACAGAACTCTTCTTCGAGGATGATACATATTCGGTCTTTGTTTCCTACGGACCGGAAACAGGTATTCCGTCGAATGCGAGACTGGTCGTTAACGAGATCATCGCTCCTGAAATGATAGCGGAATACCGTGAGAAACTGTCCGAGGTGATGGATGCCGACAGCTGCGAAAATGCACGTTTCTTCGATATCAGCCTGATGTGCAACGACGTCGAGTGCGAACCGGCGGACGGCACGACAGTTTCGGTAAAGATCATGCTCGAAGAGCAGCTCGACGGATATATCAGTGTCGTGCATCTCCCGGATGATCAGGAAGGAACTGTAGTGGATAACTTCTCGAACCATTCTCTGGAAGGAACAGAGGTCAACTTTGAAGCGGATGGATTCTCCGCGTATGCGATCGTTCCCGGACCTGCTGCCGCCGATGCAGGCGATTGGAAACGCGTCAAATCTCTTGATGAATTAGAGCAGAAGGGTAAAGCGGGGACCGGTGGTCTGATATTCGGCCATCCATATGGATTTTGCTTTACAGGAGAGCAGACGAATAAGGATTCCCGACAAGGTATCAAGAAGACAAATATCGGCGGAGATAGAGTGGATCCGTTTGTTCCGGGAACAGACGCTGTTCCATACTATGTTGAAAGAAATGGCACGACCAACAAGTTTAGAATATATTGTCTGGATCCCAATACCGGAGCCAAGAAATACTTGCTGCAGTCAGGTAACAGCCTGAGTTTTGACACTGCGGGCACAGGATCTGAATTTACGTTTACAGCGAATACCGTAGATTACAGCACTAATTCGGAAGTTGCCGGAGTCAACTATGCCTATACATATGAAATCAAATCCGGAAACTACTACTGTACAGTTCAGGGCGGATTAGGCGGACGAATGTTTGCCGCATATAATGGAAAAGATCGCTGGGTCCCGCTGAGTTTCTGGTACTATGATCCGCAGAATGTTGAGCCGTATGGTTTGGATGGAAAGACGTATGCTCTTTTGAACTGGAACGGCAGTGCAGGCGGACGAACACTTCAGGCAACTTCATCTGCTGCGGGGAAATTGGATGCTCTTGCGACTACTGTTGTTTCGAAAAGAGAGAATAATGAGGATAAACTCTTTGTCTCGGCGGATATCGACGCGACGATGTGGACGTTTGAGTGGACGGGGGTTGAAGACCGTTATTATGTAAAGACGACAGTGAACGGGGCGACGAAATATCTGTCTATAGATTCGACAGGCTTATCTGTATCGGATACCCCTGTTGCTCTTCAGGTTGTACCGGGCACAGGCGATGCAGTCGGTCAGTTATCGCTGCAACTGGGAGCCAACAGACTGACTTTCAGTGGTAAAACCAGTGAAGGTTTTGATGTAAATCACGGCAATAACAGATTCCTTTATCTGGCAGAAGAAAGAGTCTTGGAAAAAGACTATTTAAAGACGTATTCCGCAAAAAAGATCAGCGTATCCGATCCGGCTCTGGAGAACGGTGAACAGGTAATCGTTTACACTCGTCGATGGAACGATTCTGAATCAAAGTATGAGTATTATGCCATCGATCATGATGGATCATTGATCCTGTGCTATGAGAGCGGCGACTATCTGCAGTGGACGGAGACGATGATCAATTCCCTGCTTTGGGACTTCACGATATATTATTGGGAGAATACCACTCCCGGTTTGAAAGAAAATGAAAATGGCTATTATGAACTCTACAACGAGTACTCGCAGAAATATATCGCGCCTCAGATTTCTGGAGGACAATATCTCTCGGATGAGAAGATCGGTATCCAGTTGAGTGGTAGAAATAATAACCGATATTATTCTTCGATCATTGCTTGGGATGATCCAAACTACTCGTACGCAAGTCTGGTGACAAATACGGATACCGTTACAGGATTGCCATCAACAATTGGATCCGGATCTTTTAGCGAGGCAGAAGACTTCTATTTTGCTATTGTCCAAGATGCGACACTTAGTGATGACGAACTTCACGAAGTGGTCACACTTGATAATGCGCAGTATGGCATTACGATGAAAATGCAGGACTTTAGTAGCAAGAAGGTAATGTCTCAATTCCTGGAGGGAAAAGATAATCCCAAAGATTCACCTGATCCTAACCAAGGTCTTCTTTCCAGTAAACTCGGGACGGATGGATATCCGACTGTTATGACCGGGACTAATGCCGGTCAGTCTCTCGCTCAGCTCTATAATGCTACAACGGACGTCAACCATCTTTTCATCGAATCTACGCATGATGCTACAGGTTATATGGAATATGACAGTACACAGAACTTTGCCTCATTCTATGATAAGACAGGACATCGCGATCCAAACAACTTTACGGTATATCAGGAGTTGGGCACGCATGATAGTGAACAAAAATCAACGCTCCAGCACGGACAGTTTTTCCCGTATAACTCCATAACAGCGGATAACTTTGCAAAAAAGAATCCTCAAAACCTCTATAATATGAATGCGAGGTATGGCGCGGGCAATGAGAATATTGGTCTGCTGGATGACGGCAATCCCCGTAAATATGAACAGCTTTATCTTCTGAATGGAAATCCGGATTACTATTTCGGCATGGAAATGAGCACATCTTTTATCCAGACGCCGGATGGCCTTGATGACTGGGGACATGATATCATTTTCGAATTCACCGGTGATGACGACTTCTGGTTCTATGTTGATGGCGAATTGGTGATCGATCTCGGAGGTATCCATAGTGCGATGGCAGGATTGATTAACTTTGCCGACGGTACGGTTGTCGTTAATGGACAGAGAACAACGCTGTATGAAACTTTCTTCAACAATTTCTATACTCGCGAATATGCTGATTGTCAGGATGCGGATCTGGCACGTTCTCGTGCACAGAGTTATGTGGACGGCATTTTCGTGCAGGATGATGAAGGAAACTATGTTTTCACGAATTATTCTTCTCACGATATTAAGCTCTTTTACATGGAACGTGGTGCAGGCGCCTCAAACCTTCATATGAAGTTTAATCAATCTGCGGTAAAGCCGGGAAATGTTATTCTCGGAAAAGAAGTCAGTGGTATTGAACAGGGAGAGTCCGTCATGGCTGATTTCCCCTATCAGATTTTCTACAGATTGAAGAACGATCCTACGCAAACTGAGTATCCTCTTACGAATCCTGCCACAGGCACACCGAATGTTGTTTATAGAGATTCGGATGATCCGGTTCCTTTCGATGCATCCACTACGATCGGCGGAGTACCCTATTCTAACGTGTTCTATTTAAAACAGGGAGAAGAGTGTGAAATCACATTCCCGAATAATATGGAAGACTACCGTATTGTAGAGTGCGGTGTCAGCCCCAATATCTTCAGTAAAGTACGCGTGAATGGTAATGTGATTGATCCGGAAGTCGTTTATGCGCAAAATGGACTTAGAGATTATGGTGTTAACTGGGATACGGCGAAGAACAGAACAACGGTTCAGTATGACAACGAGGTGAAAGAAGGAGCTCTGCGGACTCTGTATATCCAGAAGAAACTGTATAAAGAGGATGGAGTTACGGAAATTCATTCGTCGGAATGTAATGAGAGTTTCAACTTTAGACTCTATTTGTCAGGAGAATTCGGTCCTGATATCACAGAAAGCAATAAGGGCAGTTATGCGGCATACATGTATAAATACCATGTGCTGGATGAACAGGGAAACTATTGTGAGTGGGTTGCCGGAGAGAACGGTGGATTCCGATCTATCGGAGTAAAGGATCACTCA
>DFFH01000079.1:0-10401 GCA_002368805.1 Mageeibacillus sp. UBA3781
GACTGGCAGGATGTCTGGCACTCGCCGCAACCGCCGTTCTTTGCGCTCTCGCAAAGGTTACGTGTTTCGATAGTCTTAATATGCTCCATGAAAGTGTACCTCTTTCTTAAAATGCTACAAGAATATTAGCATGCACCGCCCATAGTGTCAACTGTAAAAAAACGCGCGCGTGTTATATAATGGGCGTGAACGGCGCTTTTTCAGCGTCAGGGACGCGCGCGGCGCGGGCACGGCGCAAGCACGGCTGGCGAAGGAATGGCGCACGGCGCACGAAGGAACCGTGCGGCGCGGGCACGGCGCACGTTGCAGCGCGGGCGACGGTCTGATGTATGGCGAACGCGCGCGGCGGGCGAAGAAACCGCAGCCGCCGGCGCAGGAAACATAGGGGGAAAAGAAAATGAAAACGGGCAAGTGCTTTTGCAGAAGAGCGAAGGGCCTCTGCAAAAGAACAAAGTGTTTCTTCAGCTGGATGATCATAGTGGCGATGCTGATGCCGGCGCTTCTTCTCTGCGCATGTTCCAGGAGCGGGCGCCTTTCGAAGAAATCGAACGGCGGAAGACTGATGCCCGGCGAAGCTTTTGAAGAAGAATTTCTCGGGACGGAGCCGACAGATCCCGGACCGGAACCTATAGATCCCGGACCGGAACCGACAGATCCCGGACCGGAGCCTACGGAGACTGATCCGGCCAATCAGTTCAAGAAAGTCGCCATCTCCCTTCCGACTAAGTCTCTTCAGCGATGGCTCGATGATGGTACCCGCATGAAAACGGCACTCGAGCAGGCCGGATATGAGGTCGATCTGCGATATGCCGCGAATGATACTCAGACACAGATCGATCAGGTCAGAGATATGATCCTTGATAAATGTGACCTCCTTATCATCGCACCCCTGTCTCAAAGTCCTTATTGGGATCAGCTTCTTAGCGAAGCAAAAAGGAATAACATCCCCGTCATCTCCTATGACCGCCTGCTCATGGACACGGACGCGGTCGATTATTACGTCACCTGTGACTTCTACCTGACCGGTCAGATGCAGGCGGAGTATATCATCGAAAAGCTCGACGTCGAGCACAGTGACCGTCCGGTGAATATCGAGATCTTTACCGGAGATGCGTCAGATAACCAAACGAATTTCTTTTATAACGGTGCGATGGATGTTCTTGATCCGTATATCGCAGATGGCAGGATCGTCGTGAAATCCGGGCAGACCGAACTTGACCAGGTCGCGACAGTCGGGTGGAGAACCGAGCTTGCCCAGAACAGAATGGATGCACTTCTTGCGACATTTTATAGCGACGGAACGCCTCTCGATGCCGTGCTCTGTTCGAACGACAGCACCGCCCTGGGAGTTACCAATTCCCTGGTCGCAAATTACACCGGCAGTTACCCCGTTATTACCGGACTGGACTGCGATATTGCGAACGTGAAAAACATCATCGCCGGAAAGCAGTCGATGTCGCTTTTTCATGATACGAGAACCCTGGCGGACGCGACTGTCAATATGACCCTGGATCTCCTCAGTGGAAAAGAACCGACAACGAACGACGATGTAAGGTATAATAACGGTAAGAAAACTGTCAGGAGCTATCTCTGCGCGCCCCTGCTGGTCGATATTTCGAACTATAAGGATATACTGATCGGCGGCGGGTATTACACGGAACAAGACCTGTCGTGAGGCTTCGGGCCTGACGCGGCCGGCGAAGAATGAGGGAACTATGATGTATAAAGATGATCTGGACAAGTTAAGAAGAGAAGCAGGTATCGACGTGGATCATTTCGATCCTTCGTCGGATGAGCCGGCGTCTGCCAAATCGTCGTCCAAATATCTTCCTCTGTCGAAGGAGCCGACAGCAAGAGTCTATCCGGACAGTTCTTCTCCGGATCCTTCTTCGCCAAAAGCACCCTCCCCGCGCGAGACCGAGCCTTTTACCCAGGAAGAGAAAAAACTTACCTGGTGGCAGAAGATCTCTCTTCCATTCATCAGAAACAGCTTCATGTCCGTGCTTTTCTTCGTACTGATCACACTGGTCTGGATCGTGATCTCGCACACCGTGCTCGCCTCGATCCGGCATGTGGACCGCCGGACACTGGTGCTTTTCATGATCAAAGACGCGATCTTCATGATTGTTTTAGCGACGGTCATGTACCGCATTTTCCTAAACCAGTTTGCCAACACTTACCACCTCGAAGAGGACTTCGAAAAAGCACAGGAAGAGACGAAAAAATGGCAGTCGATCCAGCGCTCCATGATGGAGACGATACCGGAGACACTGGCCTACACGCTCGACCGCGATTTCCGCTATACGTCATTTAACACACGGCACAAATATTCGATGCTCCGCATGTGGCACAGTGAGATCCATGTCGGTGACTGTCTGCTGGATCATATCACGGACGATAAGATCCGCGAGGTCATAAGAAAGGATCTTGAGCAGACGCTCAAGGGCGAGTACACATCGCAGATCACGAAGTTCGGAGATAACGATAGAACCGCGATCTTCTGGCAGCATTACTACGCGCCGATCCTCGATGAGAATAAGAATATCATCGGTATTTCCTGCTATGTCAATAACATCACTTCGCTCAAGCAGTCGCAGAACAAGAACCTCTTCCTGAGCTATCACGATCCGCTGACACAGCTTTACAACCGCATCCACTGTGAGGATGTCTTTACGAAGGCGGATCGCGAAGAAACCGTGCCCTTCAGCATCATCGTGATCGACATCCTGGGCATGCATCAGATCAACGATAATTACGGCACTACGACCGGTGATAATCTTCTGATCAAGGTCGGCGAACTGCTGACAAAAGCGGTCAAGGAAACAGGTACTGTAGCGCGCTGGGGAAGCGATGAATTCATCGTCCTTCTTCCGGATACCGATCACGCGACCGCCGAGGCACTCGTAAACATCTGTAAGTGCGATTTCTCGGGCGTTACCGTCAACGGTGTACCGCTCCGCGCACACTTCGGATTTGCAACGAGAACAGACATGTCCAGATCGATCCCGGACCTTCTCCGCTCCGCTGAGCGCCAGAGCATGCAGGACCGCCTCTAAGCCCATCTCTAACACTGCCTCTAAACTCGACTCAAACCACCGACTCTAAATCCGTCTCAGAACCCGCCTCTAAGCCCGCCGTATCAGGGGGCGCGGCATCTCGGGGAAAGCGAAGAAAGAAACGTGGAAAAGTGCTTTTGGAGAAGAAGAACCTGACGCATGCCGCGGACAAAAGTTATAATTTTACGGAAATAATATAAGAGTTTAGTCACAAAAGTCCCCGAAACGCCTGAAACTAGGCAAAAATCAAAAATCTCTTCCTTGCCCTTATGTATATGTACTGTTACAATATGCAAATCGAATCGTAACTTTACGATGCTAGAATTGTGATACACACTAATAGAATTTAAGCGGCCCCGGCAGGAAGGAAATCACCGGTCACATTCCCGCATTGCATCTGCAAAAGCACTTGACCGGGCCTTCTCATCGCCCCCGCCGCACCGTATATATAAGGAGAACCTACCGTGAAACATAATGCCAGTGCAGGCTATGGAAATATCTATGGCACCAGAAGCCCACGGCGCAGATCCAGAAACGACAGAAGAAAAGTCTTCGTCGTAACATGTCTTTTTATCTGCATGGTCTGCGTCATTTTAGACGTAATATTCATCGCAAAACTCTTGAAAAAAGGAAAGAAAGAAGCCACTCCGACGACAGCTCCGTCTTCTGCGGTTTCGCTTGAGACAGACGAGTCCGGAAACGTGATCACCTCTTCCGAATCCCAGATGGGAGAATCTACCGAACCGTCCGAGACCACATCTGCAAAGACACAGACAGTCGATGCTGCTACCCGTTCGGCAAATCTCACCGCACTTCAGACAAAGATCACCGAGTATCTCGCATCCCAGAACGGACGTTACGGCGTGTACTACATCAACATGAATAACGGCGAGACACTCGGAGTCAAAGAGACACAGCCGATCGTAGCTGCTTCTTCCATCAAGATCGCTTACAACACCTACCTCTACGAGAAAGCCGCTTCCGGTGAGATCTCTCTCGATGAGAAAATGAAGTACAACGCAGCAGCTTATCCTCAGGGCGACTATGAGGGTGGTACAGGAAACATCCAGAACTCCGCGGACGGCACGGAATACACCGTCCAGGAGGTCTCTCACCGCTCGATCACCATCAGTGATAACTGCGGAACGAACATGGTCCTGCGCCGCTTAGGCGGCGAGGATGCCGTAAATAACAACTACCTCAAGACGATCAGCGCCGTTGTGGACTACAGAAGCAAGGTGGAATACACGGATTACGCCGGAAATACCCAGAATGGCCGCCGCCGCACCTCTGCGATCGACCTCGCGAAGTACGCGGAGCACCTCTACAAGGACTATAGAGGCAACGAGACACACTATCAGCCCCTGATCGATGACCTTTGCAACACCGAGTACAACTGGGGCGTGCCGGCCGGCGTTCCCGGAACCGTAAAAGTAGCGCACAAAGTCGGTTTTAACACCTCCTACGGTGCAAACAACGATGTAGCAATCGTTTTCGGCTCCGAAGATTATGTCCTCTGCGTCATGACAGAAAGCGGTGACGGACAAAAAGCACAGGATATCATCGGCGAAGTATCCAAAATGATCTACGAATACGTCGAATCAAATTACGCTTAATGATGTGAACTACGCACTTCTTTAAGAGCATTTTCAGCCCACTCGATGACCTCATCGGTGGGCTCTTTTGTGTCCTTTAATTCATATGGAAAATGCAGTTCTTCATACTTATATTCACCCATCTTATGGAACGGCAGAAGGTCCACTCTCTCGATGCATGAATAATCGTTCATTCTACGCATACCATTGATGAGCTCTGCATTTGCGGCTCTCCACTCTTCTTCATTATTGAACGGCTGGCCGTCCGGTTTTGTATCGATCAGCGTGATTCCCGGGACCATCACATGCCGGATCCAGACCGGCTTAGCATGCGGCGCCGGGGTAGCTATTTCTGATGCGGGCGCCGGGGGCCGCTCCCCTGCTTCCTGCCGGGCGCGCAGAAGCTGCCAGGCATGATCAGTAGAAAACCCGGTAAGTGCTTTTGCCTTATCAGAATCAAAAGCCTTGATATCGAGAAGGATAAGATCGGCTTCGAGCGCAGCCTCGAGTGCAGTACCCTCACAGTAGATGCCGGACGTGTCGATCGCGACATGGATCCCTTCCTCGTGAAGCGCGCGGGTGAGCGCGAGGCAGAACTCGGCCTGACGGAGCGGCTCGCCTCCGGAGATAGTCACGCCGCCCGACTTGATGTAGTTTCTGTAGCGGAGGATCTTACTGACCATCTCTTCGACGGTGTACTCTTCCCCGCCCTCGGTGCGCCAGGTATCGGGGTTGTGGCAGAACTTGCATCGCAGCGGGCAGCCCTGAAGGAACACCACGAAACGAAGGCCCGGCCCATCCACCGCGCCAAGCGTCTCGATCGAATGCACATATCCTTTTACCTGCTCCATACCAAAACCTCTCATCCTTCGTTATCATATCGATGCGCACACTTCGTATCCTCCGCGGCGCACACTTCGTATCCTCCGCGGCACTCCATTTAGACACAGTATACTCCAAATCATACTTCCCAAGAAAGCCGCACCTCGTGATACAATAGATTCCGTTGAACGGAAACGAATTGAATTGACTTGAACTGATTTGAATTGAATTGACTTGAATTGGTGCATGTGGGAGGAACCGCGGTTCACATGAAGATTTATTTCGCGCCGCTCGAAGGCGTCACAACTCACATTTTCCGCAATGCTTTTGCCGAGATCTACGGCCACGTGGACAAGTACTTCGCGCCGTTCATTTCGCCTGCCGAAAAGTGTCCGCTCACGCCTCGCGAGAGAAAAGATATCGCGCCCGAAAACAATACAGGGATCAACCTGGTTCCGCAGATCCTGACCTGCCGCTCGGAGCACTTTATTGATGCTGCAAAAGCACTTGCAGGGTTTGGCTATCGCGAGATCAATCTGAATCTCGGTTGTCCCTCCGGCACCGTCTGCGCGAAAGGAAAAGGCGCGGGGTTTCTGCAGGATAAAGATTCGCTTCAGCGGTTCCTTTCTGATATCTATTCTTACGCAGAAAAAGATGGCATGAAGATCTCTGTCAAAACTCGACTCGGGTACCATGATCCGGAAGAGTTTTCTTCTCTTATGGAGATCTTCAATCTCTTCCCGATCAGCGAACTGATCGTGCATCCCAGGATCCGGACTGACTTCTATAAAGGCGATGTCCGAAAAGAATACTTCGCCTATGCACTGGAACACAGTAAGTGCCCGCTCGTGTATAACGGGAATATCTTCAGCGTGAAAGACTATGCTGACTTAACCGGAGTGTTTGCCCGCGGAGGCGATCCCATCATGATAGGAAGAGGCCTGGTGTCTGATCCGCAGCTGGCGGGCAGACTTAAGAGCGCAGGTGCAGCCGCGGGCGCAGGCAGGCATGATGATGCAGCGGAAACAGACTACGCAAAATTCCGAAGATTTCACGACACGCTTTATCACGAGTACCGGAAAGTGCTGTCGCCGGACATCAACGTCCTCCACAAGATGCGCGAACTGTGGACATACTGGCAAGTGCTTTTCGATGGGAAAGAGCGCGAGATCAAGCGCCTCATGAAAGCGAAGAAATACGAAGACTACGAAGCCATCGTGTACCCATTACTTCAAGCCGAAGAAAGATCAACATAAATCATGTGATCGTCCTTTCACTCGAAGGATCTGATCAATCAAACAAAAAAGGTTCTGGAGAAGACTTCGAAGTGCCTCCACAGGAGCTATGCTCCGAGGACAGCACGAGAAACTTATCCAAAACCTTTTCTATTTTTATGTGATCGTGATCAGAACTTCGAGTGAACTGTACGACGAACCACTTCCAGCTGCTGCTCGTGGGTGAGCGTCGTGAAGTTGACTGCGTAGCCGGAGACACGGATCGTCAGCTGCGGGTACTTTTCCGGATGATCCATCGCATCGAGCAAGGTCTTTCTCAAGATAACATTGACGTTGATGTGATGACCGCCGTCGGTGAAATAACCGTCGAGCAGATTGCACAGATTCTCCTTCTGCTCTTCCTCCGACTTACCGAGCGTGGTCGGCAGGATCGAGAATGTGTAGGAGATGCCGTCCTCGCTGTAATCGTACTGCAGGTTCGCGACGGATCTCATCGAGGCAACGGCTCCGGATCTGTCACGGCCATGCATCGGATTGGCGCCCGGAGCGAACGGCTCGCCGCCCTTTCTTCCGTCCGGTGTGGAGCCGGTCTTCTTACCATAAACGACATTCGATGTGATCGTCAGGATCGACTGTGTCGGGCGGGCATCGCGGTAGCACTTGTGCTTAGAAAGCTGCTTCATGAACTTTCTGACAACTTCTGCGGCGATACGGTCAACCTTCGGGTTGTCGTTACCATACTGCGGGTAGTCGCCGGTGATCTCGAAGTCCACTGCCAGACCCAGTTCGTTTCTGATCGGCTTAACCTTCGCGTACTTGATCGCGGACAGCGAATCGGCGATAACGGAAAGGCCGGAAAGTCCGCAAGCCATCGTGCGGTCGATCTTCTCATCGTGCAGCGCCATCTCGAGACGCTCGTAGCAGTACTTATCATGCATGTAGTGGATGACGTTCAATGTATTGATATAAAGCTTACTGAGCCATGCGCAGGTCTCATCGAAACGCGCCATTACTTCATCGTAGTCGAGGTACTCGGATGTGATCGGATTTCTCACCGGGCCGACCTGATCGCCGGTCTTCTCATCACGTCCGCCGTTGATCGCGTAGAGCAGGCACTTCGCAAGGTTCGCGCGAGCGCCGAAGAACTGCATCTGTTTACCGACGCGCATCGCGGAAACGCAGCATGCGATCGCATAATCGTCACCAAACTTTACACGCATTAGCTCGTCGCTCTCATACTGGATGGACGAAGTGTTGATGGAGATCTTCGCACAGTATTTCTTAAAGTTTTCCGGAAGATTCGGGCTCCAGAGGATCGTCATATTCGGCTCCGGCGCGGATCCGATATTCTCCAGTGTATGGAGAAAACGGTAGCTCATCTTCGTAACCATGTGTCGTCCGTCGAGGCCGATGCCGCCGATAGACTCGGTGATCCATGTCGGGTCGCCGGAGAAGAGCTCATCGTATGCCGGTGTTCTTAAGAAGCGGACGATACGGAGTTTCATGATGAAGTGATCGACGACCTCCTGGATCTCGGACTCCGTCATGGTGCCGTTCTTCAGTTCTTCTTCCGCATAAATATCGAGGAAAGTGGACACACGTCCGAGGGACATGGCCGCACCGTTCTGTTCTTTTACCACACCGAGATAACCGAAGTACAGCCACTGTACCGCCTCGGTGAAATTTCTTGCTGCACGGGAGATGTCGAAGCCGTAGCTCTGCGCCATCTTCGTCAGTTCGTAAAGGCTCTTGACCTGCTCGGAGATTTCTTCCCTCTGCTGGATCGTCTCAACGTCCATGACATCCGGCAGGATCTGATCCTTCGCCTTTCTCTTCTGGGCGATCAGGAATGCCGTGCCATAGAGCGGGATACGGCGGTAGTCGCCGATGATACGTCCTCTGCCGTAAGCGTCCGGAAGTCCGGTCAGGATACCGCAGTGACGCGCACGCTGCATCTCCGGTGTGTAAGCATCGAAAACGCCGTCGTTATGTGTTTTTCTATACTGGAATACTTTCTCAACTTCAGGATCCATCTCGCGGCCATAAGCCTCCAGAGATGTTCTGACCATGCGGATACCGCCAAACGGCATGATCGCGCGCTTTAAAGGAGCGTCAGTCTGAAGTCCGACGATCCTCTCTTTATCTTTATCGATATAACCGGGTGCGTGGGATGTTATCGTGGAAATGGTATGTTCATCGACATCCAGGACACCGCCGTTCTCCTTCTCTTTTTTCCGGAGCTCCAGGATCTTATTCCAAAGATCCAGTGTGTCTTGTGTCGGTCCCGCCAGGAACGACTCGTCCCCGTCGTACGGTGTGTAGTTCTTGTTGATAAAGTCGCGGACACAAATGTCCTCGGACCATTTCCCAGGTACAAACATTGCAATAATCCTCCCTAATGAACCTTTCTGCGGAGCACCCTTAGTCGGGCCCTCTCCCGAATCATTCCTCTAAAAAAGCCTTGCATAAAAACCAAGTTTCCGTCGATTTCTTTTCTTCTCCAAAAGCACTGTTCCTCATTCGTCAGGTGCCACCCTGACATGATCTGCGTTTCCCGGCAGGTGCCACCCCGCCACGCAGGCTGATTCCCAAGGGACAGGAGCCACCCCGTCCACAGGTGCTTTTGCAAAAGAAAATACTCTTTCCGGAGAAATGATTTTCATTACCTCTTCATCATAGCGTAAGCAACTTGCTATGTCACGAAGTTTTTTACAGAAATATTACACAAAAAACTGGGGCATTTTTGTATAGCGGTTTCACTAGTGCACTAATCGCGCAGGGCGCAGGCGGCCGAGCCGGGTGGCGGGTGCTTTTCCAGCGGAAGCGGAAAGCTCTTGCATCGATCATTTATAGTCGCTGACGTCGAATTTCCTGTCCTTGAAGTAGAAGTCGCGGTCGGCTTCGGTGATTTCGCGGACGACGTGGCAGGGATTGCCGAATGCGAGCATATTGTCCGGGATATCCTTCGTGACGACGGAACCGGCGCCGATAACGACGTTGTTTCCGATGGTCACGCCCGGCAGAACGCAGACATTGCCGCCGATCCAGACGTTATCGCCGATGGTGATGTCGATGCCGTACTCATAGCCGGAGTTGCGGGTCTCCGGGTGGAGAGGGTGCCCGGCGGTGCAGAGCATGACGTTCGGGCCGGCCATGAAGTTGTCGCCGACCTTGACCTTGCCGACATCGAGGACGATGAAGTTGTAGTTCGCAAAGAAGTTCGTGCCGACCTCGATGTTGTAGCCGTAGTCGCAGAAAAACGGCGACTCGATGCAGAGGTAGCCTTCCTTCGTCTTGCCGAGGATCTCGCGGAGAAGTTTCTCGCGTGTTTCCGGCTGGTCCGGTGCGATGTTGTTGTATCTGAAGATCTTGGTCTTATTCGCCATGCGCTCCTCCGAGAGGCCGTCCAGCCAGGAGCGGTACGGAAGATTGGCGAGCATTCTGTCTTTATGGTTCATATTATTATCCTCCTTTTTCCTCTGGCGGCGGCAGGCTTCATCAGCGTACGGCGGAGGTACTGTGCAGGTATACTTATGATACCACAGGCGCGGGGCGGGTGCTTTTCCAGAAGATTTCCAAAATGGAGGTCGTTTCTGGAAATCTGGTGGAAAAAGTGAGCAAATTGGACGATCGGCAAGTGCTTTTCCAGAAGATTTCCATTACAGATGGTTGTTTTGGAAATCTGGTGGAAAA
>DFFH01000079.1:10539-11124 GCA_002368805.1 Mageeibacillus sp. UBA3781
ACGGAGGCTAAATGGACGATCGGCAAGTGCTTTTCCAGAAGATTTCCATTACAGATGGTTGTTTTGGAAATCTGGTGGAAAAAGTCGTGGGACGGAGTGGTTTGGGGAAAGCGATTCGCATATCGCTCACCTATTTTGCGTTTTAGGTGAGCGCACAGGTGAATAGATGCCCGGGGAAGTGCTTTTCGAGCGGGAGCGGCGACAATTTCAGAGGATTTCAGACGATTTCACACGCGGCGTGTAAAGTAGTATAATGTTTGTATCTTGATTTCAGCGAGGCGAGGCGGATGAAAAAGGAAAACCCGAACATGAAGAAAGCGGTAACTGCGGCGAAGATCGTGGCGAGCATGACTGCGGCGATGGCGATCGGCCTGAATGCGGCCGGCTGCACGGACCCCGACAAGAAGTCCGGGAATGCGAACTCGAAGCTCGGCTATCTTTCGTCCCGCTATGACCCTGATGATAACGATAATCCGGATGTATACGGTCCGCCGACGGATTTTGACCCGTCCGACAATGATCCGACCTGCGCGTACGGGCCGGAGCCCTACGATCCTTCGGACAACGAGACGAGGGCTGTCTATG
>DFFH01000079.1:11234-13301 GCA_002368805.1 Mageeibacillus sp. UBA3781
ATGGGCCGCCGTCCGACTACGATCCGTCGGACAATTTCCCCTCTACGGAGTACGGACCGGAGATCTACGATCCGTCCGATGAGGCATAACCCGGCGAGTAATCTATGGATCCTGTAAAAGCACTGAAAACGCGCCATCTGAACCAACTGGCCGACTATACTGATAATCTCTACACGCACCCCGAGCTCCGCAACCTTTTCTTCGAGCTGACCACTGCATGCAATGAGCACTGTTTCCACTGCGGCAGCAACTGTGCGGTGCCGCAGCCGGACGAGCTCACGGCGGAGGAGTTTAAGGGGATCCTCGACCAGATCAAGGAAGACTTTGGAACGAAGCGCACATTTCTCAGCATCACGGGCGGCGAACCGCTGCTGCGCCGTGATTTCTTCGATATCATGTCTCATGCAAAAGCACTTGGCTTCCGCTGGGGCATGACCTCGAACGCGACGCTGATCACGAAAGAAGTGGCGCACAAGCTCGCGGAGGCCGGCATGAAGACCATTTCCGTCTCTATCGACGGACTTCCCGAGACGCATGACGCCCTCCGCGGATTCAAGCGCGGATACGAGCTCGCCATGCGGGGGATCCAGAACCTGATCGATGAAGGTGCTTTTGCATCGGTACAGATCACGACAGTGGTCAATCACGAAAATATAAAAGAACTGCCCGAGATGTTCGAGATCTTTAAGGGCATCGACATCGACTCCTGGCGTGTGATCAACCTGGAGCCGATCGGGCGCGCGCTGCTGCGGCCGGAGCTGATGTGCACACCGGACGACCTTCGCGAGATGTTCGACTTTATTAAGGCCGCGCGAAAAGACGGGTTCCCCGTCATCTACGGATGCAGCCATTATCTCGGGCTCGACTACGAGGTCGAGGTGCGCGACTGGTACTGGCTCTGCAACGCCGGCGTTTATACCGCGAGCATCACGAGCCGCGGCGATATCACGGCATGCCTCGACATCGAGAGAAATCCGCGCGTGATCTACGGAAATATCCGCAAAGACCGCTTCCGCGACGTGTGGGAGAACCGCTTCGAGTTCTTCCGGCATGATAAGGCGGAGGACTGCGCGAAATGCCGCGACTGCGAGCACCGGCGCTTCTGCCGCGGCGAGGCCTGCCATTCGTGGGACTATCAGAAAGACGAGCCCCTGATCTGCATGAAAGGCGTGCTGTTCGAGTAAGATTGCGGTTGCGTGTAGCGGAGTGTTGCGGCGCGGGGCCGGGCTGCCCGGGGCGAGTGCTTTTCGAGTAAGAGAAAGATTACCAGTAAACGCCTTTATACGCGGAATAGACCTCTGTCTCAAAGTATCCATCGGCCATCGGGCCTTTCTTCTCACCTTTCACTATGCAGGTGGAGAAATCATCTTCTTCCACAGAAAACACACGGAATTGAACATTTACGTTCTTCCCTTCTCTGCTCACAATTTGATCTGCAACATAATCCCGTTTTTCGGACATAAATGACAGCCACTCGCTTTGAGGTACCTCGCCGTCAATGTTTTGAACTTTATCCAGACGAATCTTCACTGTAATAGGAAAGCTGTCAAACATCTCAGAATACTTCATCGACGAAAGTGGAATCAGGTCCTGTTTCTTCTTAAGCGATTCTCTATAGGCATCACAAACCTCCGCCTGCTTTTTGTACGCTTCATAATTTCTTTCGGCGCGAAAAATATCGCCTACATTGCAAGCAATGTGATTCCATTTCTTATCATCTTCCTGCTGGAATTTCCCGTAGTATTCTTCGACATAAGAATACCTGAAATATTCCACGATCTGGCTCTCCAGCCAGGAGTACTGCTGATCAAAGATATCTTCGCGGTTTGTCATGATACACAACAATTCATGTCCGTTCACGTCTTTATAATTGATTTCCCAGGTTTTATATGACACGCCATCAGCATGATAACCGCAATCACACTTCTCTTCCGGAAAATACATGTCGAGCTGAAGGCCAATGGTATAATCACCGAAGATCTCATGCAACTCATTTTTATACTTTTCCGCATAGTCTTCAGTATAATAATGGACTTTGCTTTTATCTGATGTATCTGATGTATCTGA
>DFFH01000079.1:13354-16376 GCA_002368805.1 Mageeibacillus sp. UBA3781
TGATGTATCTGATGTATCTGATGTAGATGTATCTGATGTAAATGTATCTGATTTCTTCGAAGTCAGAATCAGAATACCGACTATAATGACAAGTAAAAGACTGAATGCTATAAGTAATTTTTTCATAAGATGCACCTTTTATACGCTTACCGAAAGCACTTATTCTTCTCGACTATATAATTCACTATAACTGAGAAATACAAATAAACCGTCAAAAAATGTTTAAGGATGTATAAAGTCAACGATACTTCTGAACACACGGCGGCAGATAAAAGTGCGCGGCGGCGCGGGGCCGGGCGGCGGCGGTTTGCGGCCGCGGCGGACAGCGGTCAGGGGCCGGGCGGCTGAAAACAGACGGGATGCTGCCCGGGGCGAGTGCTTTTCGAGGAAGGAAATGGGGCGAGTGCTTTTCGAGAGGATGAAATATCGAAATGCACTTTTTCATTGTAAATCGAGCAAAACAGGATTTCACCCGTAATTCTTGCGTGTACACGACGCGGAATTCATCATAAAACGAATTTTCTCAATTCTCACCCGTAAATTCATCGGTTTTTCCATGCTCGAAAAGCACTTTTTACGGGTGAAAAGTGCTTTTTTCTCATTAGCAATGAAAATGCGGCCAGGTGCGGCGTTTATTTACGGGTGAAATCGAAAATTTAAGAATCTCTACGGTATTTGCCATTGGACACAACGCGAAGCGGCGTCATCAATAATTTGTTAAAACGCACAACACCATTTCTGTGGCATTGACATTTCGGTGGTGGTATCTTATAGATGTCAAAAATTGTTCCGCAGCGGGGAGCCGGGGCGGGACAAGAACAGACACCGGCGCCGCACGGAACCAGTGATTTTCGCGGGGCAGCGCCAAAGAGGCAAAGGAGCCGGGGCGGAACGGGTAGAACAGCAAACAAACACCACGAGGGCAAGTGCTTTTCGCGGTGCGGAAAATAAGGAGACATAGACATGTGTATGCGTAAAACTAAGATCATCTGTACTCTCGGTCCGGCGGCGGATTCCGACGAGGTCGTTCGTGAGCTGATGCTCGCGGGCATGAACGTCGCGCGACTGAACTTTTCCCACGGTTCCTACGAGGAACATCAGGCCCGGATCGACCGCGTGAAGCGGATCCGCGAGGAGCTCGACCTGCCGGTCGCACTGCTGCTCGACACCAAGGGACCGGAAATCAGAACGGGTGAATTTGAAGGCGGAAAAACCAACTTCGTCGAAGGGACTGAGGTCGTCATCCGCCACAAGGATGTCATCGGTACCGACAAAGAGTTTTCTGTCTCGTATAAAGAACTCGCCGGCGACGTCAAGGAGGGTTCGCGCATCCTGATCGATGACGGCCTGATCGAGCTGATCGTCAACAGAATCGACGACGGCGACATCTACTGCACTGTCAGCAACGGCGGTCCGGTCTCCACGAAAAAGAGCGTCAACGTGCCGGACGCGGAGCTCTGCCTGCCGGCCCTGACCGCAAAGGATAAGGAAGACATCCTGTTCGCCGTGAAGAATGAATTTGACTTCATCGCCGCGTCGTTCGTGCGCAAGGCGAAGGACGTGCAGGAGATCCGCCACATCCTCGAAAAGAACGGCGATCACGGCATCAACATCATCGCGAAGATCGAAAATAACGAAGGTATCCTGAACTTCGATGAGATCCTGAAAGTTAGTAACGGTATCATGGTCGCACGTGGTGATCTCGGTGTCGAGATCCCGGCGGCGAACGTGCCGATCGTGCAGAAGAGATGCATCCAGCAGTGCCATACCGCGGGTAAGATCTCGATCACGGCGACACAGATGCTCGACTCCATGATCCGTAACCCGCGCCCGACCAGAGCGGAGGTTTCGGACGTTGCAAATGCTATCTACGACGGTACTTCCGCGGTCATGTTAAGTGGCGAGACCGCGAACGGCAAGTATCCGGTCGAGGCGCTGAAAATGATGGTCGAGATCGCGGAGCAGACCGAGTCTTCGATCGATTACTGGGATCAGTTCAGCAAGAGTAAGCCGCACATGATGCCTTCTGTCGCAAACGCGATCTCGCACGCCTGCTGCACGACCGCGATGGACCTGAATGCAAAGGCGATCGTTACAGTTACCCACGGCGGAAGAACTGCCCGTCAGATCTCCCGTTTCCGTCCTGCCAGCCCGATCGTGGCCGGTACGCTCTTCCCGCGTGTGCAGCGCCAGCTGAACCTTAGCTGGGGCGTCTATCCGATTCTCGTTCCTGAGGTCGCCACGACCGATGAGATGTTCGAAGTCGGTCTCGAAGCGGCCCAGAAGTGTCCGTTCCTCAGCAACGGCGACCTCGTCGTTATGACGGGTGGTACGCCGGTCGGCATGAGCGGTACGACCAACACCATCAAGGTCCAGGCGCTCGGCAAGTCCATCGTACACGGCAACGGCCAGCCCACTTCCGACGAGCAGGGCTCCCAGGTCACCGGCACCGTCTATATCGTCAAAGATCCGGAGCACCTCGAGGCGCAGCCGCCGCTGTCCGAGGACGACAGCATCATCCTCGTGGCACCTTATACGAATAACAAGATGATGCCGTTTATTAAGCATGCAAAAGCACTTATCGTCGAGGATGACGACTCCGCTTCTCATGCCGCGACGGTCGCCATGGCGCTGGATATCCCGGCGATCCTGTCGTGCGAGAACTGCACCAAGCTCTTAACCGACGGCGCGACGATATCCGTCGACGCCAAGAGAGGATCGGTGTCCTGAGCCTAAGGCGCAAGTGAGGCAGCGAGGCAGCAAGCCAGCGAGGCAGCCAACAGCGTACAAAACAAATAGGATCAAACTGCTGATTTAGGCGGTTTGATCCTATTCTTTTATGGGGAGCAGGCGGCATGGCAGTGCTTTTCCAAAAGATTTCCAAAATGAGGGATGTATTTGGAAATCTGGTGGAAATCCGGCCGGTGAAGTTCTTTTCGCGAATATAGACATATAATCAGAGCATCTGCGTATGTCTGGAAGTGCTTTTCGCGAATATAGACATATAAAGGGAGTCGGATTT
>DFFH01000168.1 GCA_002368805.1 Mageeibacillus sp. UBA3781
AGGAATGCCACAAGCGAGATCGTGATGCCCTTGAAGATATTGAACGGAACGAAGGTCATAAGGATGACATCCAGCTTCGAATCGATCTTGGCCAATGTATTAGCAGCATCGCACATATCGATGATCACGGCAAGAGGGAAACCCATTACCTTCTCATAAAGCGGGATCGTGAAGAAGTAATTCACGAAAGATGTTGCGATCACGAGTGCTACCGTACCGAAAGCAAGAGAAAGGATGACACCTTTCTTATTTTTCATGCGAAGGTAGATGATCGTGGTCGTCAGAACAAAGATACTTCCCGAGAGGAAGTTCGCGACTTCGCCGATATACTGTGTATTCGTAAACGGCATGTGGATCAGATTCTTAAGAAGTTCCACGATCACACCTGAGACCGGACCGCAGGCAAATCCTGCAAACAGTGCCGGGATGTCGGAAAAATCGTACTTAAGGAATCCCGGCATCAGGGGAAGCGCGATCTCAAGCAGCATGAGCACTTCCGCGAGCGCTGTCATCATACCTGTAAGCGCGATCCTGCGGATCATCTTCTTTCTGGATTCATTTTGAGATTTGAGATTTGATGTGACTTCTGACATTTATACCACTCCTTCCATCCGGACTATACCGTCGGCACCGGATTCTCACCGGTTCTGCTCTTCGCTCGCGGGCTCGTATCTTCTCGTGATACATCACCGCCGGTGGGGAATTACGCCCCGCCCTGAAGTTACGATGGGATTATAAGACTCAGCGCATTACGCGTCAATAGGAAATATCAAATTCCTCTCTTCCGAAAAGCACTTTCCTTATATCATAAATTAATATAAGTGAAACACTACCGTTGCATCTTCTGGGATATACTTAATCATGTGAAATTATGTAAGGCAGGTATCTTCGAAATGAAGCGCAATATACTTCCAGGTCTTCTGGTCATTTCCATCCTCGTATCCTCGGTATTATTTTCCGGGTGCAAGGATAAAAAGGAAATAGGTCCTTCGTACACGGACTGGACTGCCCCCTCTTCGGTTTCCGAAAAAGAGGAGCAAGCATCTTCGTCCACCACTTTACAAGCGACGGAAACTCCTACTCCGACGCCTTCTCCGGAGCCGACCGCAACCCCGGCGCCTTCTCCGTCGCCGACACCGGTACCGGAATACGTTGAGCCTACGCTCGAGGGTGGTCCCAAGTGGTATAACGGGTACGTGGATCCGCGCTCCGTACGTGCGGAGATCGTGTCTAACCCGGATGATATCGCCGTACTCGTCAACAAATACTATGCCAGCCCCGAGTCATATGTGCCGGAGCTTGTCTGGGCGAAGTATTCCGCCAGCCAGCAGCTTCGTCCCGAAGCCGCAGAGGCCTGGGAAAAGATGCATGATGCATGTCTTGCAGATATCGGGCAGGATCTCTACCTGATCTCCGGCTACAGATCCTGGGCCACGCAGACCGCCAGCTTTAACAACGCGATCCCGAGACGAGGTCTGGACAAGGCCGTCTGCAAGAATGCTTATCCGGGAAGATCCGAGCATCCTCTCGGACTGGCACTGGATATCAACATCAAGAGCGACCCGGAGATCCGTGACAATTTCGTCTATACGAAGGCCGGCCAGTGGGTACTCGAGCATGGTCATGAATATGGATTTATCTGGCGTTATCCGGCAGAAAAAGGCCACATCACAGGTTATGGTGTGGAGGGCTGGCACTTCCGTTTCGTCGGTGTCGATGTGGCGACCGAGATGTACGAGAAGAAGATCAGTACGCTGGAAGAATACTATGGAAAACCTCAGATCCTTCCGGATGATTATAATGAGTAAGCCAAAGGATATGTGACCTATGCTTCTGAGCCATAATGGAGATTACCAGTTTTTCGACATCGGCACGAAGATCTATTCGTGCTACGTTGTCACATATAAGGACAAGGCTGTCATGATCGATGCCGGTCCTCTTTCCGAGCGTGACCTGATCGAGAAGAACCTTCAGAAGGACTTTCTTTTCGCTATCGATGCGATCTTTCTGACGCATGTGCATGGAGATACCGCAGGAAATGCGGAGTATTTCTCCATGCTTTTTAACTGCCCGGTCTACTGCATGAAGGAAGCGATCCTGCCTCTTCAGAAAGGTGTCTGCAAGCGCCCGGGGAAAGATCATCCGTATGTCAAAAGAGCCGGTCCCGCAGGAAATATCGTTCCGAAGCTTCCGGCATTTATCCCTTTCGAGCCATGCCAGAACGCGCATCCTCTGACGAAGAAGATCGCGGAAGAATATCTGGGAAAAGAAGTCCAGCTTATTATGACACCCGGTCACTGTGAGGACTCGATCTCGCTTAAGATCGGTGATGTCGCGCTGATCGGCGATGCCGCTCAGTTCAATAAGCGCGTCCTTGCCCCGGTATTCGTTGATAATGAAGCGCAGCTGGCGAGGACCTGGGAGACTCTCATCGGGCTTTCCTGCAAGCAATACTTAAGCGCACACGGCCGCCCCTTCTCCTCCGAAGAATGGCTCAAAAACAAATAAGAGAAGGCCCCGGAAAACATTTTTCATCAGAAAGAATATAAGTGAAAAGATCTCCGAAGAGACGAGTTTTTTGCGAAGCAAAAACTGTCTGAGTCTCGACGGAGATACTTTTCACTCTTATATATTTGATTAGTAAAAATCTTTCCGGATCCCTTCGATGATCTCATCACGCATGACTCTCGAAAGACCGATCGCCGTAGTCGAAACGACGACCAGGAGATGCGCAAGGATCACGATTAGGAAGAACGGTACATTGATATAGTGGGGGATCGTGGACGAGATCAGCATCACCGATAACTGTGTCGCGACAAAAAGAATCAGCACCAGTAGGAAGATACTCTCGAAGAAATAGATGATACTCTCCGAGATGACCATACGGAATAGTGTTTTCCGCGACATACCGACAGCATTCAGAAGAATATATTCTTTCCTTCGGAACACGATATTGCTGAGTACAGTCATGATGACATTCAGGAAACACATAAAGCTGAGCATCGCGACATAACCGTACATGATGATGCGGACCAGTGCATTAACGGCACTTCGCGCACGGTAATTGATACCATTATCCACAAGCGTATCCGTCAGATACAGATTATTCTCAAGGATACTTTTCATCTGGGAAACAGCGGTCACCGGGTTTCCGGCAGAATAAATGAACATCTCGTATCCGGCAAGAGATCTCAAGTGATAATAGTCCAGTCTTGAAAGCGGTATATAGACCTCCATGACGGGTTCACTGACCTGAATTTCATCCGACAGATCGATCTCCGCTACCGGCTTTAGCGGGTAGATGAAGTCCGGCATGTTTTCGGCATTAATATCCATGTTCATCTTATCAGGGAGCTGCGAAAAACCTTCTCCGTGATAGATCTCCCGTCCATCTTCCGTGTACAGTGTGAGATCATTATTCACGATGCAAAGGTCTGATCCGTATTCAAAAAACGGGTCCGGATCGATGTCATTCTTTGTCAGAAGCTCCCGGTATGTGCCATCGTCGATAAATACTACCGGCATAAAAACATATGACTCACTATAGGATGTTGAGATCAGATTGTCTCTTATCTCCTGGGAGGCCAGAGTCGAGAAAGGAAACTGCATCTGTGCGGAAGTGACATACATCATCCTGCCGCTCTTCACTGTATCCGCTTTTTTGAGAAGGTAGAACAGAGACTGATCTTCTCCGGTAAAACCACCCTCTCCGAGATAGCGGGTATAGGAGATCACGTTCCCTGCTTCGTTCTCATCCACTTTGTAGTTTTCGGTGACGGAGCGCACCATCATATTGGCAAAGAGGATCATGAATACACTGGCCATGATCGAGATAACTGTCGCCAGATATCTTTTTCTATACCGCTGATAATTCTTCAGGGATAGAGCTCCGGTAAAGCCCAGGATACGGGTGGCGAGCATATGATGTTTCTTTCCGGCACTTCCCCGGGAAGCGCTGTCCTGTGCACGGACCGCCTCCATAGGAAGAACTCTGGAAACCTTCATTACAGGGATCAGGACGGCGGCAAATATCGTCAGGATCGAAAGCACCAGTGGTCCTAAAATATTCTGATATCCGATGCGGTACTGAAGGTCTATGTTTTTCAGGATAAAATAGTTGGCGGCATTTCTTCCCATATCGCTCAGCGCCATGAATAGTAATTTGCTGCTGATATGACCCAGGATAAGACCGATCGGAATACCGATGATCGAGTAGTAAAATGCTTCTTTGAACATCAGATCCCTGACCTGCCTTCTGGTAGCGCCGACAGACTTCAGAAGACCGATGGCACGGAGTCTCTCAGACGATGAAGAAGCAAAGGAATTATAGATGAGCATGATGGCCAGAAGGGCGATCATGGCGATCGTTCCGATAGCGACGATTGCGATGAGCCTCTCGATCCTCGTATCATCTGCCGAGTTTTCCATACGGATATAATCTTTGTTGTAGAGGCAGTCATCCTCGTTTTCAAAATGGTCAGCTGCAAATGCTGTATAATCGGCCGGGTCTTTGAACTCGAAGTATGCATTTACAGCGGATCCTGCCATGACGTTCTCGGAACGGGTAAGGATCACGTTTCTCGCTATATTTTTCCATGTTGCATATTCCGGCACTGCAAAATAACCGACGATCGTATATTCCTGCTCACCGATCGAATAAAACTGCTCATTTACAAGTCCGTTATTATTTCTCTGAAGTCCCTGAAGATTCATTACTTTATGTCCCTGAGAATAGCGGGCATAATATGTCATAAAGATGGTAGAGCCGATTGCAAGATTATTCCGGTCATCCGAAAACATCTCCAGAGAAATGATCGCTTCATTACTGTTCTCCGGCATTCTTCCTCTCACAAGAGAGATGTTGCACATATCCTCAAATCCCGGACTCATCGCCGCAAGGAAATACTCATACTTATCAATATACTGCAGAAGTTTCGGCTCCTCTTTTATCAGTTTCTCAGTATAGTCGGGGCCTGCATTAAATCCGAGTTCCTGGATATACACGACATTTTTGATGCGCTCATCTTTGGCCGTCTTCTGAAAGTCCATAGAAGTCATCGAATATGCTTCCTCATGCCATGTACCGTATTCGTCGCTTGCAAAACTCTTCAGAATATCGATCGCGCTCTGATGCGCCGATGCAACGATCGAGAACATCATCGTCGCGACAACGATCCCGATGAGAGTCAATATCGATCTTCCTTTGTTTTTGAATACCGTACGCTTGGCATACTTGCTGACGATATTGGAGGAACGGCTCATTTACGGATCACCTCATCATGCTGGATCCGTCCGTCCCGGATAGTAATGATGCGCTTGGCCTGAAGTGCCACATTTTCATCGTGCGTGATGAGCACCGTGGTCTGGTTATATTTCTGATTCGAATACTTAAGAAGCTCGACAACTTCCTGACTGTTCTTGGAATCGAGGTTGCCGGTCGGCTCGTCCGCGAGAAGGATCGTCGGCGCATTGATCAGGGCTCGCCCGATCGCGACACGCTGCTGCTGGCCTCCGCTGAGCTGGCTCGGAAATGCATTTCTCTTCTCTTTCAGTCCTAAAAGGTTGAGAAGCTCACGTAAGCGGTCACGATTCACTTTTCTGTGATCGAGCAGCACCGGCATCGTGATGTTCTCCACTACTGACAGGACCGGGATCAGGTTGAAGAACTGATATACCAGACCGATCTCTCTTCTTCGAAAGATCGCCAGCTGTTCATCGTTCTGCTTAAAGATATCTTTTCCGTCGATGAGTACAGTTCCGGATGTCGGTCTATCTACTCCGCCCAGCATATGAAGAAGTGTGGATTTACCGGAACCGGATGCACCGATGATTGCAACAAATTCGCCCTTATTGATGGTCAGGGATACATCGTTCAGAGCAGCAACGACATTCTCGTCCTTGCCGTATGTCTTGGTAAGATGTTCCGCTCTAAGTAGTTCCATATTCTTCCTCTCCCCCGCTTCCTTCCGGGTCCGTTATCTTTTCGAGTTATAAAAGCGCACCGTAAAGACTGCACCTGTTGCAGGCGCTTCTCTATTTCCCGCCCGGATCGTACCGTTCTGTCTTTCCACGATCATTTTAGTCAGCGCGAGTCCGATACCGATACTGGTATTTAAGGCCACCTTTCCGCGATAGAAGCGCTCGAACACATGAGGAATATCCTCCGGGTCGAATCCCGATCCGGTATCAAAGATCACAAGCTCCGTATAGATCGGCGTATGCTTGACATTGACTCCGATCATGCCACCCTCCGGCGTGTGTTCCATACAGTTTTTCAGGATATTTCCGATCGCTTCGGATGTCCACATCATATCTCCGCGGATGACCGCATCTTCCGGGACTTTCATCTTAAGAGCCACGCCATTGATATCCAGCGGCACGGCAAGAGGTCCCGCCGCCTTCGCCAGCATCTGACGGACGTTATATTCTTTCTGCTCGAAAAAGACCGTGTCCGCATCGATCTTACTCATCTTCAGAAGTGTGTTGATGAGCCATTCGATTCGGTTTAAGCTCTGCATCATCTCTGCCAGAAGATCGAATCTCTTCTCATCGGAGAGCTCCGCATCCGAGAACATATCCACGACGATATTCATAGACGTAAGCGGCGTTCTCAGCTGATGGGCGATATCCGCGATCGAGTCGGAAAGGAATCTCTTGTCAGCCAGGAGCTGCGATGCCTGTTCACGAAGCCGGATCACCAGCTTATGGATCTCCGAGCTTAAGATGGCGACTTCGCCTTCCTGATATTCTTCAAACTTCACATTCTCCGCGCCGTGCAGGATCTTGTCGATACTGTCGGAAAGATCCGCGATCCTTCTGTAACGCCGGATATCTGCCAGAAGCCGGATCAGGATCAAGGTAACGGAAGTAATAACAACAGCGATCACGCTGTTCCTTCCCAGAAAAGATGCTCCACAGGCAAGGATCACCGTGATCACGATGCAGATAAGGTATTCACGTCGGAGTTCTGCGTTATTGCGGATCATGCTTGCTCCCCGGCTTTATACCCGAAACCGCGGATCGTGCGGATCAGGATCGGCTGTGCCGGATCATCCTCGATCTTCTCGCGGAGTCTCTTGATATATACAGTCAGTGTGTTGTCATTTACATATTCACCGCCGACATCCCACAGATCCTGCAGGAGCTTGGCGCGTGTCAGGACGATGCCCTGGTTATTGGCGAATAGAAGAAGAAGTCTGTACTCGAGTGCGGACAGGATGATCTCCTCCCCGTTTTTACTGACGTTGCCGCGTGCGGTATCGATCTTCACGTTTCCGAGTTCTACAACATCCGAAGATTTATGGGATCTTCTCATGACACTCTTGATACGGGACAGCATCTCTCTCGGACGGAAAGGCTTGCTGATGTAGTCATCCGCTCCCATGTCGAGGCCGGTAACGACACTGTACTCATCGCCGGATGCGGTTACGAAGATGACCGGGATGTCTGCCTTCTGCGCTTTGATCGCTGCACAGACGGCATAGCCGTTTCCATCCGTAAGGGAAATATCGATAAGCGCCAGATCGAAAGATTCGTTTTCGATCTTGGTCATCGCTGTCGTCTGACCGGGTGCCCAGATCACATCAAATCCTTCCGATTTAAGGAAAGCCGAAAGCGTAGTAACAATACTGGAATCATCTTCCACGAGTAAAATTCGTCCCATAACACAACCTCTTAAACAGATTTCTCTTGATACTATTTTACCTTTTTTATAGGGGCTGTGGGTGACTAATTTTACATATTCACATGAAGATAGATATCGGAAGACATTTATGCTTCCACAGATACCTCCGCCATCTCTTCGGAAGGCGCTTCTTTTTTCTTTCTGCCCGTCGCGAAAAGCACTATAAAGGCGATCACGATCACGATCGTCACACAGAGGCCGCCCTCCGGTCCGAACGTGCCACCGCTCATGAGATCCGAAGACATCTTGGTGGGAGCCGATGCGAAGATCGAAGCCGACTGCGGGTTACCGCTGACCTCAAGGCCGAAAAGGTTACCCTGACAGAAGTTCCATAATGTATGCATCGCGCAGACGGTATAGATATGTCCCTGGCGAAGTGCGATGCAGGCAAAGAGCGCTGCGATCAAGGCCAGGTTGATCAGGGCCAGAATAGAGAATCCGGCATTACCTGCATGCATCAGAGAGAAGCACATCGAGGAGAAAAAAATTCCGAACGGGATACCGAATCTTCCGGCAATACGGGGAAGCATATAACCTCTCATCATGATCTCCTCTGTCGCGCCCTGCGGGATCCACATCAGAAGATACAGGAAGAAAAGACCGACTGAATCATTCCGGAGTGCAAATCCCTTGAAGGAGACCTGACCGGTAAGGAAAAGAAGGATGTACACCGAAGTGATCAGGACGAATCCGAGAAGCATGCCCTTCAGATAGTTCTTCCACGCTGCTCTTCCCTTTCCCTTATTGAAGGAGGGATTCGGTGTCCATGTCTTCGCGGAGGCATCTTTCCCGGCGAGTTCTTCAGAGGAGGAAAAGCCCATCGTGGACAGACGGTTTCTCTCCAGAAGCTTTACGATCAGCATATAGATGCCGATGATGCACCAGTAGCCGAGGCCCATGAAGAAGATGAACCAGTGATTCGTCATGAATTCCGAAAAGAGCGATGCTGATTCCGATACCGCATCTTCTACTGCGGACAGGCTGGAAAGCTCGCGGAACATGCGCAGGAACCGGACAGATTCCGTGGTCTTCATGTAGGAGATGACCGCCGGGATCATGGCGATCAGCTGGAAGACCGACAGCAGTGCCAGCGGCAGGACCGCATGACCGATCAGGAATCCGCCGATGGATTTTCTCTTCATCGGACGATAGCCGAAAACCTTCGCTCTGGCACGGGAAACATAGTCTTTCTCCTGTCTCTTCGCGCGTTCCATGGCTTTTCTGATCTCTTTGTCGGACTTCGATTCGACCGCTACCGTGAACATCTCGGTAGTAAGTAGTTTCTTCGCCACCAGAAGGCAGATACCTGCAAGGAGGAACGAAGAAAGCACACAGACCAGGATCGGCAGGAAAGACGCCGTATTCATCAGACAGTCGCCGATGCCGAAGAAGTGTCCGTAGATCGGGATAAACTTGTTGATATCATTGGCGGTACTCGGCTGCATGCAGGTCACGCAGGCCACCAGTACGATCATGAAGATCGGAAGGAATGCTGTCTGCGCCGAGATGATGGACTGGCTCATGCAGGAGATCATGATCGTGATCGCTGACATCAGAGCGATCATAGAGAGCGAAAGTGCCAGCACCCCGAAGAATCCTCCGATGGACGCCGGGAAGAAAACGATCATACATACGGCCGACGGGATCAATGCGTGCAGTGCTACACCCAGGAAATTACCAAGTACGATCGTACCTCGTGACATCGGTGTCATAAGGATCGATGCAAATGTGCCTCTCTCCTTTTCTCCTGCAATTGCATTCATCGCGATGAGCATACAGGTGTACATGATCGTTACGAAGAAAAGAAGCGGTGCGACCATTCGAGAAAGACGGTCGCGAACCACGCCGCCCGTTTCCTCATCCTTTATGGCTTCGGTATAAATAAGCGGCTGCTCACCGGAAGGAAGGTTGACCCCGAGTTTATCAGACAGATATTGGTAGTATCCGCTTCCCATTTCATTATCGAGGAAATCTTCTCTATAATCTTCGTATTCGAGATGATCCGTAGATATGAACGTCAGTATCTCCGGGCGCTCCTCCACCTTTTTCACCAGGACTTTTTCATCAAAATCCTTCGGAAAAACGACGACCATAAAAGCATCATATTCCTTCATCCATTTCGAGAATGTGAATACATCAAAGACCGCATCGGTGTCTTTCTCTTCGAGTCCGAGCCAGAAGTAAAGATCTCTCTCTTCTGCATAATCTTTCCAGGAGTCCGGCGGGTTGACCACGATGACATTCTCCGCATAGGATGGATCAGGTCCGTCATTTCTATGGATGTAATCTTCGATAAAGCTGAAGAAAAAGCACAGAACAACAAAGATGAATGCCACACAGGCAAGGAACGTGATCACGGATGCCTGTGACTTCATCGTATGGTTCTTTCCGAATGTTTTTCGGATCAATGCCTTCAGCTGCCGACGCATCTTTACCCCTCCCGGTGATACTCTGAATAAAGTTTGAAGAATGCTTCCTCAAAATTCTTACTGCCTGTTTTCTCTGTCAGGGCCTGTGCCGATCCCTGATCCACGATCTTTCCATCCACGAGGATCGCAATCTCGTCACAGAGCTGCTCCGCCACAGAGAAAATATGTGTCGAAAGAAGGACACAGCAGCCCTTCTGACGAAGTTCTAAAAGATAATCCATGACCTGTCTGGATGTCAGGATATCAAGTCCGTTGGTCGGCTCATCGAAGATGATCACCTCCGGCTCATGGATAAGCGAGATAACGATGGAAACTTTCTGCTTCATGCCGGTGGATAATTCCACGATCCTTTTATCGGCAAAAGGTCCGATGCCGAATCTGGCAAAGCTTGCCTGTCTTCTCGCTTCCACTTCTTCCTTCGGAATGTCGTAGAGCTCACTGAAAAAGCTATAGAGCTGGTTCGGTGTCGAGAGCGGGTCGAGCTTGATCTCCGTTGTCAGAAATCCGATCTTTTTGCGGATCTCCTGCGCGGAGGCCTGCGTGTCCAGACCACAGATCGATATGACGCCGGTGGTCGGCATAAGAAGCGTGGAGATCATCTGCATCATCGTCGTTTTTCCTGCACCATTTGGTCCGAGGAGTCCGAAGATCGTTCCCTTCTCTACTTTGAAACTGACGTCCTTAACGACCAGATCGCGTTTATTATATCTTTTGCTTACGTGATTTACCGAAATCATTGGCGCCTCCTTCTTCTGCTATATGAAGCATGCCGTCTTTACTCTTCAGGCATACGATAAACAGCTCAGCTGCAAAAATCAGATTGATACAGATGACCAGCATGACGGTCCACCAGGAATATGTCCCCATGAAGATCTCACGGATCGTCATGATCACATTATGTATCGGGATGAAATACTCGGCGAAAATAGCATCCGTCGGGCGGAACATATTGCCGAAAAATTCGAAGATAAGAAGTACCAGCGGTACCTGAAGGTTCATGATGACATCCTGCATCCTGCGGACCATAAAGGTGATCCCGAAGCAGAGCATCGCCATCATGATCGCAACAACGACAAGAAGGATGAAGAATGCCAGAAGCTGCGAAGGTGTCAGGAATAATCCGAACGGGAGAAGCGAATATGCACTGTTACTCCGGTTCAGCCACGACGATACAAACAGCAGGAAGAATGTCACCACAGCACTGATCACACCAACAAAAATGACCATAAGTGCTTTTCCGATAAGAAGAGATTCTTTCGAGATCGGGGTGAGATAGATCTTCGTGAGGAATCCGCTCTGTCTCGCGGAAGCAAGCGTTTCTGCGGTCAGAGAATAGATGCAGTAATACATCAAAAGGATCATCATACTCGGGATCGTCCTGGATGCACCGAGGTTCGCCACCGAGCGGTTACTAGTCACGAATGTGAACGGATTAAAGGCATCCGTATCCCATCTCTCTCCGCCGCCGGCATCCAGATAAGGCTGCCCGAGATGCTCAAGAAGATACGGAGAATATCCTTCACCGATATCCGCTTTGAACTGCTCTGCCTGGAGATAACTGTTATAATCTCCCTTATAATCGATCTCCATGATCATATGCAGATTCCTGGTTTTCTGACCCAGGGCAAGGCGGGAATAGTAATCGCTCACACAAGAATCAAAATCGATGGTCGATTCCTTTTCGAAAGCCACGAAGAAGACGATAACTCCGCCTTTGTTCAGAAGTTCATCCCTGGTTGCATCATCGAGCTGTTCCGCTTCATCGAAAGACATCCATGTAGGGGAGTAGAAAGATGATTTCGGATTCGATTCAAAGTATTCAACGAATGAATCCGGTGCATTAACAAAGGTGACCGGACGGCTCTGAAGAGAACCGGTCGAAAGATAGTTCATCAGCATCGGGAAAAGATTGATCGCGGCCAGAAGCAGGAGCGCCGGCAGGAGAAAAACCTTAAGGGTCTTCTGCCAGTTGTTGATGATCTTACTCATCTCCCATTTTAAGATCGTGATCGTGTGCCGCATGAAAAAACCTCTGAAATACTGTGTGTTGTCTCAGGTGATCGAACTGTTGATTTAATTATAGAAATCCACCGCCGGAATGGGGTAAAGCAAAGCTTTAGTTTCTGTGAACATTCTGAAAACGGCTAAACTTTTTCTTTATAAATTCTTATTTACATTCTTTCCGAAAGACCCATGTGTCTGGTCTCGCAGAGGAGTTCCACAACCGGGGTCGTCGCGCTTCCCGGTGTACTGTTCATGCGGATGATCGTGATCGCCGTATGACGCATGCGTACGAGTGCGCAAAGATACGGGAAGGGAATATTCAGAAGACGGGACATCATCGCTGTCAGGGATCCGCCATGAGCAAAAAGCGCTACCGTATATTCCTCATCATTCTCCCTTTCACAGCGGTAGTATAGGCCCTCTCTTTTATATCCGAGAGATGCCATCCAGGTGTCGGTCTCTTTCATGACCAGGTCCACATCCGAGGTCGCAAGATTCCCCCGGAAGAACGGCCAGTCATGCCAGTTCGGGTCATTGATCAGCTCGCCTCTGTCGGCCATGGCATCCACTTCATCCCAAGGGTTGCCGCCGTCGTAGAGCGCTTCTCCATAGCCGAACCGGATCTCCTTCATGAAGTCCAGCGTCCGGATCTCACTGATGCCGGAGAGGTCAGAAAAGGCCTTTGCCGTTTCAAAAGCGCGGCCATACGGAGAAGAATAGATCTCCCGGATCTTATCCTCCATCAGCCTTTCTGCTGCCTGCATGGCTTCTTTTCTTCCAAGTTCCGTCAGACAGTTCTTCTCATAATTCGGCTCGCCGTGCCGTACTAATATGATTCTCATCCTTCTCTCCTCCAGATCAAAGGGTGTTAAAAAGGGTCACTTCCGCGCAGCATCAGACAGTTTTTGAATTCTCCAAAAACCCGCCGCGCGGAAGAAACCCCCAATTTAATCTTTTCTCATTCCGAACGGAATACTCCGTTAATTATTTCACCAGTTCCTCTGTTTCCTGAGCAATTGCCAGCTCCTCGTTGGTCGGGATGATAGCAACCGTAACCTTGGAATCATCAGCAGAGATAACAGCTTCGGAGCGTACTCCGTTGTTCTTCTTCGGATCGATCTTAACGCCCATGAATTCCAGACCCTCACAGGCTGCAGCACGGATATAGTCAGTGTTCTCACCGATACCGGCTGTAAATGCGATCACATCGACACCGCCCATAGCAGCAGCGTAAGAACCGATGATCTTTTTTGCCTGGTACTCGAACATCTCGAGTGCCAGTGTCGCACGCTCGTTGCCCTCACGGGAAGCCTTCTCCAGATCTCTGAAGTCGGAAGAAACACCGGACAGACCCTCAACACCGGATTTCTTATTCATGAGGACATCGATTTCATCCGGGCTCAAGTTCTCGTTCGTCATCAGGAACGGAACGATCGCCGGGTCGATATCACCGCAGCGTGTACCCATGCAGATACCTGCAAGAGGTGTAAGACCCATGGATGTATCGACGCACTTGCCGTGATCTACTGCGGCAAAGGAAGAACCGTTACCGAGGTGGCAGGTGATGATCTTGATGTCGTTATAATCCTTGCCGAGGAACTCAGCCGCGCGGCGGGAAACATAACGGTGGGATGTACCATGGAAACCATAACGGCGGATGGAATACTTCTCCGTGAGCTCATAAGGAAGAGCATAAGTGTAAGCCTTCGGCGGCATGGTCATATGGAAAGCGGTATCGAATACAGCAACTTGCGGTGTACCCTCAGGCAGTACGGACTCACATGCCTCGATACCTGTGAGGTTTGCCGGGTTGTGAAGAGGTCCCAGAGGGAAGCACTCACGGATAACACGCTTTACGTCGTCGTTAACGATAACGGACTTGCTGTAGTACTTACCGCCATGGAGTACACGGTGGCCGACAGCCTTGATCTCGGAAATATCGGAAAGTACGCCGTGATCCTTATCAACGAGTGCGTCGAGGATCATCTTAACAGCTACCTTATGGTCCGGCATCGGATCTGTGCAGACATAGTCCTCTTTGCCCGGAGCCTTATATGTGAGCTTACCGTCGATACCGATACGCTCTGCATTACCTTTTGCGAGAACGTCGCCTGTAGATGTTTCAAAAAGCTGGAACTTGCAGGAAGAACTTCCGCAGTTGATAACTAAAATCTTCATTCATTTTCTCCTTTTCTTCGGTCCTTCCGGAATCTCTCTTCTAAGGAAGAAGCACTTTCCGCGGGACCGGATCTTCTGGTGTATTCAAAAGCAAAGCGGGGCATCACTGTCCCGCTTCGTAATTGACTTAAGAATTCTGCGCCTGTACAGCTGTGATCGCGATTACACCGACGATGTCTTTTGCAGAGCATCCGCGGGACAGATCGTTAACCGGCTTTGCGATACCCTGGCACATCGGGCCGTAAGCTTCTGCCTTGCCCAGTCTCTGAACCAGCTTGTAACCGATATTACCTGCGTCGAGGTCCGGGAAGATAAGAACGTTTGCCTTACCTGCAACCTTGCTGTTCGGAGCCTTGCTGGCACCAATGGACGGAACCATAGCGGCGTCAGCCTGGAGCTCACCGTCGATAGCGAACTGCGGATATTCTTCTTTTGCGATCTTTGTAGCTTCAACGACCTTAGTAACATCGTCGTGCTTTGCGGAACCCATGGAAGAGTGGGAAAGCAGAGCGACTACCGGCTCCTTGCCGACAAGCTGCTTGAAGGATGCAGCGGAAGAACCTGCGATAGCAGCGAGTTCTTCCGGATTCGGGTTCTGAACGAGACCGCAGTCACCGAATACGAATACACCGTCTTCACCGTACTCACAGTCCGGAACGACCATTACGAAGAAAGCGGAAACGAGCTTGGTGCCCGGAGCTGTCTTGATGATCTGAAGAGACGGACGAAGTGTATTTGCTGTGGAGTGGCAGGCACCGGAAACGATACCGTCACCATCGCCCATCTTAACCATCATGCAGGCATAGTACATATAGTCAGAAAGAAGTGTCTTCTCTGCTTCTTCCGGTGTCATACCCTTTGCCTTACGGAGCTCATAGAATCCATTGATGTATTCCTTCGTCTTCTCATAAGTATGCGGGTTGATAATTGTCGCTTTGGAAATATCGAGTCCTTCGCTGTTCGCCTTGACCTCTTCATCTGTACCGATGATGATCAGATCAGCGATGTCCTCTGCGAGGATCTCTGCTGCCGCCTCAAATGTTCTTCTGTCCATAGACTCAGGAAGAATGACGGTCTTTTTGTTGCTCTTTGCTTTTGCTTTAATTTCATCAATGAATGCCATAAAACTATCGCCTGCCTTACAAAATATTTTTCATCCTCTTGCCCCGCAAAGACACGCGAAACAGGAGGCATTGAAATCACGCCTAGATATTATACTCTTATAAGGAGGCCTTTTCAATTCCAAAAGCACTGCCCCTCGTACGCGTTATTGCTGAAGCTGCGACTTCAGATAAAGAAGCATCTTTTCTTCGAACTTCAGGAAGATTTCAAGCTGTCTTGGGTCGTCTACAGAAAGCGCCGAAAGTCCCTCTTCGACATACTTTTTCGCCGCCTCTTTATCATTAAGAACGTAAAAAGCATAGTACGCGAGTTTTCTTCTTCCGTTAGCATCTGTATCTGCGTCGATATTTCTCTTCGAGTGCTGATAGAACTGTGTTGCCAGTACCGGGACTTTATGACGGAAAGAATAGTACGAGAACAGTACAGTGTCCAGATAGAAATGCCCCATATCCGTAAGCCCCACGGTCTTAAGTCTGGTCATCTCATCGATGCACTCGGACATCGCAGTAAGATCGTTTCTCATCTCCGCGACCCGGTAGAAACTACATAGATAACGTATCTTGGACCCCAGAGCTGCTGACCCGTACATGGCATGATCAAAGGGCTGTGCCACCAGATCTTCTTCCGTCTTTGCCTTCTGCATGGACATCGACAGTTCCCAGATCCTTGCCTCGAGGCCCTCCGGCTTTTTATGTCTCTTGATATTGTAATAACTTATGGAGAAGAAAAAGCCGAAAGCGCCGGCACATAATCCGCCGAGAAATCCCCGGACCTCCTGCTTCATCGAATCAAACGCTCCGTATCCGTTCATCAGGGTCAGCACAGCAAATGTGACGGCAAGAACGACAGCAAGAACGGTATGGAATGTACTTTTCCGTGCCTCCTCGTCTGCTCCTTTTTTATACATAAGGACCGTCGGATAGATCTGATTCAGGCGGGTCCTCGAGAACTTCATCTTCCCCGGGTGTTCTTTATCATAGTAATCCCTGTCCCAGCGGATGAATAAACCGGCCACGGTAATAAGAACAAAGCCTTTCGCTTTGTAATACAAATATTCGAAAAGCACCCAGATCCATCCGAAACCGATCAGACCCAGTATTATGCCCAGGATAATTAACAGAAAACCCATACGACCTCACATTCTGCCGGAAAACGGCATCACCTGACCCTTTGTTCCCGTTTATTGTACACGGATAGCAAAAGTCATGTAAAGAGGAAAGGTCAGCCCGGTTCCGTTCCGTAGATGATCTTGCCGCCGGAACGGATGACGATCTTATCTGCGCCTGATCTCGAGTAATCATCAGAGAGATTGAAGTCGGACCAGTCATTATGGTGGATCGAGAATTGTACGATCAGCCTGTCGCCCTTATCCAGTTTTCCGGATCCAAAAGCACTGATCGTGCAGCTCGTATCTGCTCCCGTTTTCTTCGGTCCGATCTTAGAGAATTCTCCTTTAACACTGTTAAGAGCCTCGTAGTTTCCGCCTTTTCGGCTTACAGCCGAGTGGTAGCACTCGAAGGTAAGCGCACCTGATTTCTCGTTGGTAAAGTAGTACTCGACGGACAGCGAACCCAGGTCGATCGCATCGGATCCGGTGTTCTCGATGGTCATATTCCCGGAGATCGAATTACCTGTTCCACTCATACTGTAGTCGATGGATACGGTCACTTTCCCATTTCCCGAAGGTGCCGGAGATGTCGGTGCAGGGGTCGTATCGGAAGGTCCCTGCGTCGGAGAAGTGGGGGCCGGGGTCACGACATTACCGGATCCGTCCGGGACCTGTCCGAATACGAGAGAGCCGTCTTCAAAGAGCGCCACTGACGCGGAAGTTGCCGCATCCTGCGGAAGTCCGGTGATCCTAAACTGCACTTCTTTCTTATATTCTTCCTGACCGCCCGGGTAGAAGGAGCGTTCCTTAAAGAGCACCTGTACACAGGCTGTATTTCCGTCTCCGGCAAGGATCGTGAGCGATGCCACATCCTGCCCGTAGGAAGAAGAGACTGACAGATCCGATGCGGTCTTTCCGGAAGGAACCGTAAAGTAATAGCGCAGTTCGAGAGCCTTCGGCGCTCTAGCCGGCCATCCGGTCATGTTAAAGGTCAGTGCTTTTATCTCGAGAAAATCACTTCCACCGGCATTGACCGATGTCTCCACTTTATACTCTTCCCCGACATCCTCGCCGGCGCCGAATCCGGTCAGTGTCTGTCCGTGGTAGCGGGTATAGAGTTTCGCGAGAAGTCCGGTAAATCCGGCATTATAGTCACATGCGACTTCGTTGGTATTGTAGTTGGTCACAGTGTCTTCGTATCCGTCACTGGCGTCCGGTCCGCCGACCAGCGCGCCGCAGAGCACATGTCTGGAGGTTCCGGGATCATTCATGTTATCGCTGTAGGATCCCTGTGCAGTACGGTGATGCGGATGCACGGGATAGTTTTCACCGAATCCGATCATGAAAGACCGGCCGGTATCTCCCAGCGCGTATCCCGCCTGGTTCACCGCAAAATCCCAGTAGATATCTTTCTTTGCGGAAGGACATACATCACTTTCACTATAGACCGAAGCGACAAATGCGGCGGTCGTCGCATACCGCAGAGATCCCCAGCTGTCCAGCCATGCAAGTCCTTTTGGCGTATAGGTGATCCTTTCTCCGGAAGCCGTTCCGGTCGTCCAGAAATCGAGGTGCTTCTCGACAGCCTGCATGTATGTCTTCTCTCCCGTCTCCTGGGAAAGGAGCACGGCGGCACCGATATGCACATCGTCCCAGCAGAGAGACCAGTTGAAATCCTGGTTCGCCTTCGGATAATACTCTTTTGCCTTACTGAGATATGAGGCATCTCCGGTTGCACGGTAGAGCCAGACCGCTGCCCAGGACAGCTCGTCGTAGAAGCCGCTCCAGGAGTTATAAAAGCCGTTCGCCGCGGTATATCCCGCATCGCTCTTATACTTGTCCGCAAAAGCATAGAGCGATTTTGCATGACTCAGGCATGTTTCGCTGAAAGCAGGATCGATGTCCTTAAAGAGGATACTGCAGACCGCAAGCGAAGCTGCCGTCTCACCGGTCACTGCCGATCCCGGATTCTGCGCATCCACGAAATATGATGGACGGTTCATCTGGTACTCGACACATTCGCACGGACCCCACCAGCCGTGATCGGCATTGCCGTCACCGACCTGGTAGAAATACTTCTCCTCCGACGGATGGCACTTGATGAAATATTCATTTGCCCAGCGGATATTGCCGAGCGCATAGTCGAGCTGCTTGCTCTCCACGTAGGCATCTTTATCTTCATACACAGACCAGCCGAGAATGGAAGCCGTATAGGCCATCGGGAGATTGAACTTGACGTTATCTCCTGCGTCGAACCATCCTCCTGTCAGATCGATCCCCGCATCGGATCCGTCGTTCAGGCAGGAGTCTCCGCGCCAGTTGGATCTGGTATTCTCCGGGAGTTTTCCCGAGCGCTGGAGTTCATAGAAAAGAAGGGATTTCTGAAGGGCTTCGCCGTAATTATACTTTCCGGTCCCCTTCGTTCCTTCATAGCCGTCCCCCTTGATGGTGCCGATCTTTTTGACCTCGATCGGTGCAGACGGAGCTGTCGTCTCTTCTGTACTTTCACTTTCAGAGGGAAGAGTATCCGAGGACGTCTCCTCCTCTGATTCTGATGAAGAGGACTCTTCTTCGGTCTCATCCGAGGTTATCTCCGTCTCCGTTGTTTCCGGGGCCGAAGGCTCTTCGGGTTTCTTCTTGGCAAAGGTGTGATGCCATGCGTAAACGACGCCGCCCAGAATAAGTGCGACAATAACAAAAATGCCGCAAAGCACGGCAATTTTAGCTTTCTTCTGCAGCTTCTTCAGTTCCATTTAGATCAAGCTCCTGTGTCTGTACCTTGGTGTAGTGCAGTATGTCATCCATCCGCAGGCTCTGGGAGTAGTTCACGAAAGTAAAGGCCTGGCCCGCTCTTCCGGCTCGTCCCGTTCTTCCGATCCTGTGAAGGTAATACTCGTTTTCATTCGGCACTTCGAAATTAAAGACCGTATCGATATCGGATACATCGATACCTCTGGCTGCGACATCGGTCGCAACGAGGATATCGAATTTTCCTCTCCGGAAGTCATCCATGATGCGGTTTCTCGCACCCTGTCCGATATCTCCGTGGAGACACTCCGCCTTATATCCGAGACGTTTGATCCCCTCGGTCACAACGCGTACACGTGTCTTTGTATTGCAGAACGCCATGACGCGGTTGCAGTTATATCTCTCCATGATCTTTCCGAATGCATCCATCTTCTCTCTTTCTTCGAGATGGAGAATATACTGGCTGATCTTCGGCATGTCTTCCGCCTTCGGTGCGACTTCGATCTCATCGGCGCCGTCCATATATTCCCATGTGATATTCATGACTTCACGGGACATCGTCGCGGAGAACATCGCGATCTGCTTGTCCTGCGGCGTGATCTTCATGATCTTTCTTATGTCCTTGATAAAGCCCATATCCAGCATCTTATCCGCCTCGTCGAGAACGAGTGTATAGATGTCGGAGATATCGATATTCCTGTGCTGCACATGATCGAGAAGACGGCCCGGCGTTGCCACCACGATCTGCGGTTTTTTCCGGAGCATCTGGACCTGCTTATCCATCTTCTGTCCGCCGATGATGCCGCAGATCTTCAGTCCTTTTATAAAAGCACCCAAAGCCCGAAGCTCCGTGCAGATCTGTAGTGCCAGTTCTCTTGTCGGACACAGGATCAGGGCCTGTACGAAGTCCGCATCCATATTGAGATACTCCAGGATCGGTATGCCGAAGGCAAAGGTCTTGCCGGTGCCTGTCGGTGCTTTTGCGATAACACAGCGGTTATCCATGAGCAGCGGTATCGCCTGTTTCTGTACGGATGTCGGCGTCTTCATGCCCATTTTGTCCAGGGCGCGCATGACCTCCTCGGACAGGTCCATTTGTTCGAAAGATGTGTATTCCAATGGTTATTCCTCGATTTCCGTTTCCTTTTTCTGCGGCACGAAATAGACTACGTCATACAGCTCGGACCGCCGTTTCTTCGATTCAAAGAGATTGTTATACGTGAGGATATTGTACTCATTCAGCACACCGGAAGCATCCGGTACATCCATCACGGTATCGTATCTGTTGCCAAGTTTGTCATAGACACCCATCGATGTCAGGACAGGATAATGATCATAGGCATCCGCGATCAGGAGATTATACGCAGGAAGGTCCATGCCCGTCTGCTGCAGCAGGAGTGTTGACAGGTAGTTCAGGCTGATCTGCGGGACTTCATATTCCGGGATATCGTAGTTCGCCCAGATAAAGAAATCCGTCTTATAGAGATCCTGCATCTCTTCTCCGGTAAGATCGACGATCTCTTTTCCGAGGAGCGTCTCATAGAATCCGTTGATCATGCTTGGCAGGTGGTCGCCGAAGAAGCAGATAATGACCGGATCATCCACATTGCTGAAGTAACCGATCAGATCCTCCAGCGCCATGTCGCTCTGTCTTGCCAGCGTCAGATACTGCTCCGTCTCCGG
>DFFH01000017.1:0-551 GCA_002368805.1 Mageeibacillus sp. UBA3781
GTTTTAGGCCTCGGACATTCATTGGTAAACAAAGACATTGCTTATAGATACTATGCGCCGGGTTGCGTTTTAGGCCTCGGACATTCATTGGTAAACAAAGACGAACAGGCATATATACAGGAGCGCAGATTGGTTTTAGGCCTCGGACATTCATTGGTAAACAAAGACCATGTAGTCTGTCATGCCATCCACCTCATAGTTTTAGGCCTCGGACATTCATTGGTAAACAAAGACCGAACCGTGGTACGTATTTCACATTCTCGTGTTTTAGGCCTCGGACATTCATTGGTAAACAAAGACCTGATCACAGGTGGTCTCTCTCTGATCGGAGTTTTAGGCCTCGGACATTCATTGGTAAACAAAGACATATCGAAAGCGGCGACGAAATCGAATTTCGTTTTAGGCCTCGGACATTCATTGGTAAACAAAGACCAGCAGATGATGGAAGACATCGTCACGCAGGTTTTAGGCCTCGGACATTCATTGGTAAACAAAGACGATCGCCTTGAACATGTCCCAAGCACCCTGGTTTTAGGCCTCGGACATTCATT
>DFFH01000017.1:605-21614 GCA_002368805.1 Mageeibacillus sp. UBA3781
CATTCATTGGTAAACAAAGACGGAAAGTTCGCGTTACGAAAGTTCGTATAAGTTTTAGGCCTCGGACATTCATTGGTAAACAAAGACAGTTATTAAATAAATCTTTTAACAGCTAGTTTTAGCCTTTAGAAAAGACATTAGTAGACGTGCCCTTTGAAGATTGATATCATTAACTTAGTGATGTTAATGGGGAGGGGTAACATGCTTGTCTATTCAGGAATCAAAACTGATTTTATGAGAGATGTTGAAGAAGATTCTCTTGCACCTAAGATCCAACAAACGATACTGGAGAAAATGGGGCGAAGGACTCCGGACAGTGAGTTCCGCTCATGGGAGAACTCGATGAAGAATATGTTCATCGTGATGAGTGACTCCCAGATTCCTGATGATTCTGGTATTGCGATTGAGTATAATATCCCGCAAACAGCAAAACGCGTGGATTTCATTATATCCGGTTACGATAAGGAAAATCATCCGTCTATCGTCGTTATAGAATTAAAACAATGGGAAATGATCAAAGCGATTACCGGTGTCGATGCACTTGTTGAAACTTACACCGGTGGCGCAAATCGTCGAGTTGTTCATCCGTCCTATCAAGCGTGGTCTTACGCGCAGCTTATTAAGGACTATAATTCGACAGTACAGGATCGGGAGATCCAGGTTAGACCATGTGCATATTTGCACAACTATGCGAGAACTGAAAATGATCCGATCGATAGTGAATGGTACGATGATTATCAGAACGAGGCCCCGGCATTTACTAAGGGACAGAATGCAAAACTTCGCGAGTACATTAAAACGAGTATCGTGAAAGGTGATAACAAAGAAATCCTATATTATGTAGATAACGGTAAGATCCGCCCTTCTAAGAGCCTACAGGATTCTATTGCTAAGATGATGAAGGGGAATCCTGAGTTTATCATGATCGACGAGCAGAAGGTCGTATACGAAGAAGTGCTCCGGCTTTCCGGACTATGCCAAAAAGACGGAAGGAAGAGAACGATCATATGTCAGGGTGGCCCGGGTACCGGTAAAACAGTAATCGCAGTTAATCTTCTTGCAGAACTGACGCAGAGAAACCAACTTGTTCAATATGTGTCCAAGAACAGCGCTCCTCGTGATGTATATCTTCGCAAACTGAAAGGCTCCTATAAGATGAGCAGTGTGAATAACATGTTCAAGGGATCAGGTTCATTTGTGGATGCACCGGAGAATATGGCGGGTACTCTTCTTGTGGATGAAGCTCATCGTTTAAACGAAAAATCCGGTTTGTATCATAATCAGGGTGAAAACCAGATTAAAGAACTGATACACTCAAGCTTGTGTAGTGTTTTCTTCATCGACGAAAATCAACGAGTGACGATGGATGATATCGGAAGCGTTGACCAGATAAAGAGATGGGCGCGAGAAGCTGATTCGCAAGTATATGAGATGGAGTTGGTGTCTCAATTCCGATGCAATGGTTCCAATGGTTATCTTGCGTGGTTGGATGATGTTTTACAGATTCATGAAACAGCGAATTATGATCTTGAAGGCATCGACTTCGATATTCGTATATGCGATACTCCGGGCGAAGTAAGAGACCTTATCTTTGAAAAGAACCGTGACACAAACCGCGCGCGTATTCTTGCCGGTTATTGCTGGAAATGGAATAAGCAGGAATCGAATAACACCGAATATCATGACATCAAAATCGGCGATTTCGAAATGAGTTGGAATCTAAATGGTGGTGAACCATTTGCGGTCTCTGATACATCGGTAAACGAGATAGGCTGCATTCATACTTCCCAAGGACTCGAATTTGATTATGTTGGTGTGATCATTGGCGATGATATCCGCTATGCTGATGGAAAAGTAATAACAGACTTTACCAAACGCGCGAGTACTGATCAATCGATAAAAGGAATTAAAAAGCTATATAGTGAGCATCCGGAAGAAGCAAAGAAACGTGCGGATGAAATCATCCGAAATACATATCGGACTCTTCTTACAAGAGGAATGAAAGGATGCTACATTTACTGTGTTGATCCTGAACTGGAGAAGTACTTAAAAGAAAGAGTCAACGCATACCACAAGAAAGAGGCATGAAATATGAATCAGCAGACTATTGATAGGATTAGAAACTTCACGAAGGATAGAGACTGGGATCAGTTCCATTCTCCGGCAAACCTTGCCAAATCGATTTCCATAGAGGCTAATGAACTTCTAGAATGTTTCCAGTGGAGTGATACTGATTATGATCTTCAGCATGTAAAAGAAGAACTCGCGGATGTGCTCGTATACTGCCGCGATATGCTGGATAAACTCGGACTTGATGAAGACGAAATCGTTAATATGAAGATGGATCAGAACGAGGCAAAATATCCGGTAGTGAAGGCGAAAGGAAAAGCGGATAAATACGATAAGATATGATTGGTAAAGGAGAACTATATGCCATTTCAGATCATTCGTAATGATATAACGAAGGTCGCATGTGATGTGATCGTGAATACGGCGAATCCGGAGCCGAAGTTTATGGCGGGGACGGATTCGGCGGTCTATCGTGCGGCGGGGGAGGAGAAGCTTCTTGCCGAGAGAAAGAAGATAGGGAACATCGCTCCAGGCGATGTGGCAGTTACTCCTGCCTTCGATCTTCCTGCGAAGTACATCATTCATACCGTAGGCCCTGCATGGGTGGACGGAAAACACCATGAGTTCGATATCCTTAGAAGCTGCTACCGGAAGTCACTGGTCAAAGCAGCGGAACTGGGCGCCGAGAGTATCGCTTTCCCGCTGATTGCTACAGGCATATATGGATTTCCAAAGGCGGATGCCCTGGAGATCGCTATCAAGGAAATAAGCAGCTTCCTCATGAAGGAAGACACGGAAATGACCATCATGCTGGTGGTTTTCGATGAACGAGCATTCATGCTCTCTAAAAATGTATTCTTCCAGATCGAATCCTTTATAGATGACAAAGAAGTAAAAGAAGCACATCTTAAAGAATATTCCTCTGACCTTGGATACGGACGTGAAAGACAGCGCTACAGAAACGCACAGCTCGAATACGAACATGCCCTGCATAACATCGAAGCCAGGCAGAAACAAGCCCAAGAAACGAAAGGAACCGGGACAAGTGCTTTTGACAAAGAATTATTCATGAAGGATCCGGGAGAAGATCTATCCTTCCAGAAACACCTGATGGGACTTCTTCAGACTAAAGACATGGACAATGCCACGGTATATAAACGATCCAACATCACCAAAGGTGCATTTAGTAAGATCCTGTGCGGAGACACCAAGATCCCGAAGAGATCGACAGTGCTGGCACTATGCATCGGACTACGCCTGAAGATATGGGAAGCAGAAGAACTGCTCGCCAGCTGCGGAATGGCATTTAATCCATATAGTAAAGCCGATCAGCTCGTGATCAAATGCATCATGGAAGGGAACTACGACATCTTCATGATCAACATCCTGCTGGACATGTGCGGGCAGCCACAGCTTGGAAACGTTGAAAAATAAGCACTTCTGAAAACGTCTCCTGCCGGGAGACCATATAGGCTCCGATTTCTATTATTCTGATACCAGAAACACAAAAGACAGCCGCCGAAGCGGCAGAAAGAAAGGCAGGTATCAGATATGTACGGAGCAATACTAGGAGACATCATCGGAAGTGCATTTGAATTTGACAGAGGCGAAAAAACAAAAGAATTCCCACTCTTTTGCGAAGAGAGTACATGGACGGACGACACCGTCATGACCATTGCAGTGGCGGAAGCCCTGATGGCCGCCGGAAGAGATGCAACGGTAGAGGAAATTAAAGCAGCTTGTGTGAAGTCCATGCAGAAGTGGGGAAGAAAATACCCCTATGCCGGATATGGCGGAAGGTTCATCAACTGGGTGCACAGCGACGACCCGCATCCTTATAAGAGCTACGGAAACGGCTCGGCCATGAGAGTATCGGCGGCAGGATGGCTGTACGATACCATCGAGCGGACACGCGAGGTGGCCAGAGCGACAGCAGCAGTAACCCATAATCACCCGGAAGGCATCAAAGGCGCGGAATGCACTGCAGCAGTAATCTTCCTGGCAAGGAATGGAGCGACGGACGAAGATATCGCGGAATACGTTAAGGAGGAGTTCGGTTATGACTTCTCTGAGACACTTGCGAAGATGCGGGAGCGTCATGCCCATGTAGAGACCTGTATGGATTCTCTCCCGAAAGCAATGCGGGCATTCCTGGATGGCACATCCTATGAGGATGTGGTGCGTAATGCCGTATCTCTCGGTGGAGATACCGACACACTCGGCGCGATTGCAGGAGCCATGGCAGAAGGATACTTTGGAGTGCCGGAAGACCTGAAGAAAGAATGCCGGGAGCGCCTACCGAAGGATATGAGAAAAGTAATCGACAGATTCGATGACCTGCTCGAGAGAATCTATTCCAACGAGAAAAATGAAGCGCTCATCTATGCATACAATATACTTCTTCAGAACCAGGAGAATGAGGAACTGCGTCTCAAAGCCCATATGAATCTTCTTGGCGAGCTGGCCAGACAGATGAACAGGGGGGCGATGCTGCCCACACCTATGGTGGATGTCAATAACGTGCTTCCGAAGATCCTGGATCCGGAAAAACTGAAGGAGGGAGATATGTTCACTCTCCCGGAAGACGTGAGATTACGTGTGGATGAGATGGAAGATGCGGAAGGGAAACACTGGTACCCGCTCTTCCTCAGCAGAGAAGAAACGCAAAAGGGCAGAACCGCGAATGTGGTTGTACCGGTCCTGATTCGGGACATTGTCCGGATGGCCATCGATAACCCGAAGGTGGAAGGCATCGTTATCAACCCGTTTGGTCCGGCGCTGCCGATACCTAAGCATGTTCTTGAAATCCTGTGGAAGTCGATGGAAGAGGGGGAGAAGAACGGTTGAAAGATCGTTTTGAAGCGGGATAAAAGGGTTACCGGCGAGGGGGCGATGTAGGCAAAATATTCGGACAGGTACTCTGAGATAATGGATACAACGAAGAACAGCAGGCTGCCTGAAAAGGCATCAGAAAGAAATGAGGTGGCAGTATGATTCATCTGTTGGGGATTTTTGCAGTATTGAGTGTTTTCGGGAAATGGATCAGATCCTACAAATAAACGATGGACGGGCAGAGGTTTCTGCCAGAACCAGAGTGAAAGGATCAATCTTGATTTTGGAGGACATTATTGTGAGAAAAGATGACGAAAAAAGAGCAATCAAGAAGAACCTGAAGGAACTGGAGATGATGATAAAGGATACGCAAAAAGTATCTCGCATTCTTGCGAAATACGACGATGAAGTGTCTTTTATGCCCCTCCTCGGCGCGGTATTTTCTACCTGGTGTGATATGCATGAAATCGTGCTTTCCGAGCGCTGGAAACTCCTTAAGAAACTTATGGAGGTTCAGGACACGGTGAACATGATGACGGATGTCAATATCACAAACGGGTTCCCGGGGATGGAAGGGTTCTATAACATCGAGGCCAACCTTGTCGTTTGCGACGACGAGGAAAAGAAGTGAGGAGTGAAAACGATGGGTTCCGGAAAAGTATTTAAGTGTAAGGCATGCGGAGAAGAATTCCACGCCACGACCGGTGTTGGGATGATGTTCCCTACTGTATATGAGAAGACAGTTCAGGATATCCGGTTCGGGGAATACGGTGAGGACTGGAAGAAGTTTTTCGAGGAGCATCCGGATGGTGTCGTGAACTGCGAAAAAGAACTCCTGATCTGCGAGGAGTGCGGAGTTCCAAAGATCGAGATGAATCTGTCTTTGTACCTTCCGAAAGAAGGTGCAAAGAGTATTCCGAAAATGCCGTTCGGCAACGATTTTCGGAAGTTCACGCTATATGCGAAGTACCAGCATACATGCGATAAGTGCGGTGGTGCATGTAATGTAGTTAAGAGCGCCAAAATCAAGCGGGTGACATGCCCGGAGTGCGGTGGTGTAATGGAAGAGGATATCGGCGGGGCCATCCTCTGGGATTAGAAAATGAATAAATACCACAGTTGGAAGCGTAGTGGTGTTTTCCTTTCATAGTTGTGCTTTCTTATGTTTAACTTTCTTTGGTTTCCGCTTCTAACGAAGAAAAAGGACTGGGGGGCCCGGTCCTTTTTCTGTTACCTGAATTTAGAAGGCTTGGGCAGATCTTACTCTTTTCTGATCGTCATTTCCAGGGGCTGCATCTTCGGGGTATGGCAGATGAAGTCTTCCTCTTCCGAGATGAATCGGGCATAGTCGATGTGCAGGATGTCGTTACCTCCTGTCTGGAAAGAAAGATACCAGATAAAGTGAGAGATATAACCTATCGTTCCTTCGCTGTTGATCCCGTAGAGACGCTGGAGAGAAAGGGAAGTAGGATCTTCGCCCCGCATGGTGACGAACCCTTCTTCCTCTGCCTGTTCCAGAAATTTCTTCTGCAGATCCTCGGTTCCACAGTAGAACCAAACCTTCATGTTCTTTTTGATAAGTGATTGTAGTTTTTGCATATGATCACTCCTCCTAAATGATTTTCTGCCTGAAAGAGTGAATAAAAAACTCCCATCGTTACCGATGGAAGTTCCAAATAATCATCATTTTCCCACCCATCGGTCAAGCTTTAGCACCTTACTATTGCAGGTTGCTGTGCGGTCAACGAGCTTGTCTCTCGCGCACTCTTTATAGGCAAAATTATTGTACCATAAAGCCACAGCTCAATCAATCAAAACGCCTTGAAAAGTGAGATCCAAAATGGCCGGGAAGGTGCTTTTCCTATGATATAATCGATCCTAAGAAATGAAAGACAGATCTATAAGAAACAGGGAAGAGCTATGACTCAAAAGATGCACAAATTGATAATTCTCAGGGGCAACTCCGGCAGCGGAAAAACGACGGTAGCGAAAGACCTTCAGAAGAAACTGGGGAATAATACGATGATCATTTCCCAGGATGCCATACGCCGTGAAATGCTTATGGTTAGTGACGGCCCGGAGACCAAGGCGCTGCCTCTATTGAAGGAACTGCTCCGTTATGGAAGTGATCACTGTGAGATCGTAATTCTCGAAGGGATTCTTGTAGCAGATTGGTATCGTTCTTTGTTTGAACTGGCAAATGAACTATATGGGAATGATGTATATGCATATTACTTTGATATTCCCTTTGAAGAGACTCTGAATCGTCATAAGACACGGGCAAAGAGCAATGAATTCGGCGAAGAAGCGATGAGAGAATGGTGGGTAGAAAAGGATTATTCCGATGTTCTGAATGAGACCGCCATTACGGAAGAAAAAGACCGGGAAAGCATAGTAAAAGAGATCTGTGATCGCATCGATTTTTTCTCATTAATACCTGAAAAAATGTAGAAAAAATGTTCGATTTATAGTACAATATGTATGAGCACAGTCTGCTCAATGGGCGGTTGCCTTCGTTCTCAAGCGTCCCTTCGGGGATAGTCCGAGAAAGGGGGTATGCTTTATGACAAGTTTTGAGATCGTTTCGATCGTAATTGCCGTCATCAGTCTGATGATTAGTGTAGTTGCACTCGTTCTGAAGCTGTTTGCGTACCTCGACGAGAGGTATAAGCGCAAATAAAAACTCACCCATTGGATTGGAAGCCTGGGTGAGTTAATCAAACTATTCAAGGCAACCGTCCTCGCGGACTGTGCTCCTCTGCTTGTATTGTATCATTACCGTATGAAAACGTCAATTTGACTGTGGCTATTTTCAACTCTGTAGTTGAGATTTATAAACCGCTGATAAAAGAATACCATACCAGCACTTTAATGGCATTATCGAAAAGTATATTGATAGGATAGTATTTGCTAATCCCGGATCCATTCGTATCGGCAGATCGCAGATGCTCAAGGGACGAATATCTCAGCCGCGCAATAAGAATCTTCTTAAGATGTTCAATCTTATCGGAATCGGTGAACATGCCGGAAGCGGTGTTCCTGATATCTTTGACGTGTGGAAAACGGAGAAGTTTGCAGATCCCGTTATTGAAGAACGTTCGGGACGTGATGGCGGACCTGACAGAACCACGGTTACATTGCCGTTGGTCAGTGTTGATCATGCCCTTTCTGCTGAAGGGCATGAAAAAGGGCATGAAAAAGGGCAAAGAAAAGGGCAAAGAAAATCGAATGCAATTGACGTGCGTCGAGCAGAAATATGTTCGATTATATCTCAGTCATCCGAGATTACTGTATCGGATATCGCTGATAAACTTGGATTATCAGAAAAACAAGTTAGAGGAGATATAGACTTCTTAAGGCGAGGCGGACACATAACTCGTGAGGAATCAACAAAAAAAGGTAAATGGATTGTCGTTAAAATATATACGAATGATTGACAATACAGATCAACTTACGGGGAAGGATTTCTTATAACGTGCAACATATCTATATGAAGCATCGTCTTATTTGCATGGAGGGCTTTCATATGAGGTATGTGGATTTGAAAAACAGAGCGGTGGCAGCGGCTATTACAGTTGGTATAGTATTCTCTTTTTCTGCGTGCAAGAGCGAAAAGAAAAACGACTCGGGCAAGGTCGGAAGAAAAGAGACATCGGATATGGTCGTCTCGAAGAAAGACACGGATAAGACGGATCCGACAGACAAGGATAAAGCTACACCCGTGCCATCGGTTACAACTTCTGTGCCGTCAAAGAGTATAGATGAATTAAAGAAAATCGACGGGCCTATGCTTACGGTCGGTTGTGAAAATGTAGGACCGTTTGATTACTATGAAGATGAGTGTAGAGGCTGTACATATATCGTTTACTATAATGGTCAGGTGGAAAGGATCTCCGAACACTCGATGAGTGATCCTGTTGAAGCTACTGCAGAGATTCCGGATGATGCTCTTCTCAGTTTCTACGAATTCTGCCTGAAATACGGAGATGGCAAGGCATTTGCCGGCTACAGTGAAGATGTCTGTGACGGCACGATGTATTATTTTACCTATTTTGATGAAAGAGGACAGAGACATGATATATATGGCGGGTACTGTTATGCAGTGGATGTCCTGATGGATATTGTCGATCGTGTCGGCGCATATTTCGATCCGGATTTTTCCATCCCGTGCCAGAACAGGATCGGAGGATATAAAGGACTTCTGGATACAGTCACGAATCTTTCCAGTCCTCAGATCCGAAGAATAGACCAGCTCCCGGATGATGTGGTTCTCGAAACGGGTGTGGATCTTAAGTATGCCAAGTACTTTTATGAATATACGTACACGACGACGGAAGATGCGGAGAAAGGCCCGATCGTGTGCTATGTTTCCAATATCGGTGTTCTCGTCGCCATGAAGAATAACCGCAACTGGGATGTGACGGATCTGATCATCGAAGTGAACGGCAGAGAACTTCACGCGCAATGGGATCCTGCGACGTATAACACCTATCCGCTTGCGCAGATGCTGAGTGAACAGAAATCCATCACCGTCGAGATGGATGATTGGGATTTCGGAAAAGAAGGATATGTCAAGGATCTGAAAAGAAACGGTCCTCTTGTAAATGTCATGTGTAAACCCGGAAGTATTGTCATGTGCATGACATCTACGGGAAATGACGTGCTTCGTATCGTTACGCGGGAAAATGAGTGCAAATGTGTTACTGTTGCCACGATCAATTCCGTGACAGAGGAAGAGCTTCTGGAGATCTTCGGCGAGGGCCCGGTTACTGTCACGATCTCCATTCCAGCTGCTTAGCGCTCTGGAGTTTGTCGTAGTAGGCGCGGCTGACTTCGTGTTCGTGATCGAGGAGTTCGTTTTTCTTTTTTCTTAGCTCATTTATTTCTTCTATGACCAGGAAGAGAGCTTCATTGAGCTTTCGGATTTTGACGGCCTTTTGCAGAAAATATGTTAATAAGAACACTGCAAAAAAACTGCCGTATAAGAAGTAGAACTCAGTAGCACCGAAGGTCGTATAGAGATAAATGCCTAAGATAAAAAGGCCGGCTAGCATAAATGCGAATATATACAAGAAAAGCTTTAACGTAAGGTCGCTGCTATCGATCCACTTTAAAGCATACCATACCCATTTCTTACGTGCTTCGATCCGCATTTTAATGCGCATCACCTTATCCTCCAGAACTGCTTCCTTCGATTCGAGTGCCAGAATTTGTTTTCTAGTGTCCTGATACTCTTCGTAAAGTGCGTCCGCTTCTTTGATGTGCTGGAAATACGCTTTCTCAGAACCCTTCGTCTGCTCGAGATAGGGCTTGAGGTCATCGCCTCTCTGCGTGAGATGGTGTGAATCGATGGAAAGACTATCGACGGAAGAGATCTCAGATCTGGCGAGCCAGAGACCACAAAGAGCAGGGAAACTGGGAGAGGATTTCTTATTTAAGAACTCCAGGGCGTCTCTTGCTGTGCCGAAGTCTTTCTCGGAGAGTTTCTCAAAAGCGAAAGAAAGAAGCTTATCCTCGTTAAAGTAGTCGAACTGATAAGACTTATCACAATACGGGCAGATATAGATTCTTTTCTCGTCATCATAAAGAAGCGCGGCACCACATTTCGGACAATCATGACTTCGGATCAGGCTCATCTTTCCACCTCACCGAACATGGTCTTCTCAAGATTCATCGCTTCCTGGATCTCTGCGATATACCCATCCTGGATCTTATCGCTTTTCGCCTTTGACTCATCCAGTTTCCGGCGAAGTTCTTTTTCCTTATCTATAAGAGCGGCCAGATCTTTCTTCATCTTAGCGATCTTATTGGCCTTGAATGCTTTGTAGATGAGTACACAAGGGATAATAACCGCGAGACTGAGAAAGAGAAAGGGAAGACCGAAATATTCCACGCCTATCCGAATACCGACTGCAGCAAAGAAGAACAGGAGTACTATCACCAGTCCGATAAGATCGGAAATATTGTCATCGCTTTTTGCCAAAGAGGATGTGACTTGGTACGCATTCGTCATATTATGACAGTAAGCATCGATCTGTCTGGTTTTATCCAGGATCTTACTACCGATATCGTTACAATCTTTCTGGCAGGCTTGATCTTCCTTGACGGATTCCTGATACTTCTTCGATATCTCGGCGGCATTCTTGATGTGCCCGAAATACTGTAGACCGATGTGATCGGCATGTTCAATACTGTAGGTGAAATGCTTGTCCTCCGTATCGATCGGGAAATCCTCGATGTCGAGCGAATAGAGAGATTCGATCTTCTCATCGCAGAAGAGAAGACCGCGTAACACAGCGGCATCGTGAGGATCCTTCTCCGAAAGTTCTTCAAACATCTTCCGGGCGGCGTTAAATTCGCCTCTGCCAAGGGCACGGTTGGCGACTGAAAGGAGGTTTGCGGTTTCGAAGTAGTCGAAGTCAAAGGTCATCCCACAGAAATCGCAGGAGTAAATAAGCTTATCCGTATCGATAAGCAGTTCACCACCGCACTTCGGACAGTCATGGCTCATGAAGAGCGTCATAAATCCCCCAAACCTCTTTCCTCGTCAAAGATCTTTTCTCTACCATTATAGCAAATATGAAAAATCCGTCATTTATTTCGTGCGGAAAAAGGGTATAAATTTCTTGTTAGCATAAAGTGGACACTATGGGGGTATATTTGTGAAACGATTGACATCACTTCTTCTTGCGCTCTGTATATCGGGATCACTTCTTTCCGGATGCAAGGGAAAAGAGAAGAATACGGAAACAACATCGGATAAATCAACCGTGGAGACGACGGCGGATCCCCGATCCGAAAGCTCGGAAAGCTCATCAGAAGCTCCGTCAGTAACGACGTCTTCCGAGACTTCGGAGTCCTCTGAATCTACCACGGAGACAGAGCCCCTAGATCCGAAAAAACAGGAAGCGATCGAAGCGGCAAAAGCACATGGCCTTACGGAAGAAGATCTTGGCGGAGAATATGAGATGTTCCTGAAGTTTCAGCAAGCTCTGGAAGAGAATACCACGGTCGGAGAATATAAGGAGTTCATATACCGGATCTTTCCTGTGATCGCCTATGCGTCTGAATATGTGGATGACAGCTATTTCTTCCAGCGCGTCAGCTCACTTTCGATCACGAAAGATGAACTTGAAGACAGTATCAACGGCCAGTACAATTCGGAAAACAATCTGTACCTGAAGACGAGTCTTTTTGAAAATGACCCGGATCGACTGCCGGATGTGCTTTTTCATGAGCTGATGCATTTTCTGGACTATAACATCAACGGAGTGAAGACCTGCGTATATATTGATGAGAATGGGAAACACCTGTCCCCGGCGGAAGTTGCATACTTTACGGACGAAGAGATGGACAAACTGATCACCTGTCCGGAGTCCCTGATCGTAACTGAGCCCGGCGCGGAGATCTATACTTCGAAGTTTCTGACGGGCGCGCCGTATGCGTATAAGGACGGCGTGACCTTCTTAAGCTGCATCGAGTACATCATGGGAGAAGAGTATATGAAGAAGCTCTTCTTCAGCTGGGATACGGATGCGCTCTTTGAGGAGCTTTTCATGGAGGCCGGATATACGCATCAGGAGTATATGAAGGCAAGCAGGACGTTGAATAACCTCGCAAGGTCCGATCTTTATTCTTTCCCGGAAGATGCCGCATCGCCGGAAGATCTCCTGATCGACCTTTATACGCACTATAAGGGCGGCAACTGGAAGGAAGATAAGAAGTTCCTTTCCTTCATCAAGAACTTCAACGGTATCGGACTGGAAGGCTGGAGACGCTCGAAGAATGCGGAGTTTATCGGTGGGATCGTGTACCAGACATGGGAACAGTTCGAGAAACTCGAGAAGCTCTTCACGGATGATATTCCCGAGACACTGGACCTCGATCATCCGTACCCGACGCTTTTCATGCGTGATGGGGAGCTTCTCTTCGGATCCATGGCGACCGTTGCCGATCCCGCAGGCGGGGAGAAGTATAGAGCCTACGTCACCTATGAATGGGATTTTGAAAACGATCGAAGGACCGGATACTCGATACAGCGCATCGATGGATATGTGGAGAAATACTTCTAGATCTGTTTTTCAGTAAAGAAACCGTCAGAGATGTTCATCTGTGTTAACATGAAGTAAAATCAGCATAAGGAAGTACGGAACATGGCAAAGAGCATGCGGCAAAAGGTAACGAAATATATCTCCGGCCAGTATGGCGTGGATCCAGAGTTCCCATGGGATGGCGATGACACGAGTGCGGTGTTCCGTGCGGTGCGCGGCCCAAGGTCGGTCCCGAATTCTCTCCGGTACGCGCTGGATGAAGAACCGGATGCGTGAGAGGGCGAGGTAGGATCATGGGGAAAGAACATCTGGAACTGCGAAGCGCGGATGCGCTCGAACACGATGAGATCTTGAAGTTCCGTAAAAAACTGATCGGGGATCGCGTGGTGACGATCCTTTGTTTCCTGATTCTGGATATCGGTTTTATAGCCGGGACAGTGGCGTGCCTTGCTCTAAAACAGTGGGGCAGAAGTGTTCTTCTGATCCCAAGCACGCTGGTTTTCTTGTTTTTATCGGTGGTCCTTCTTATGGATCATGATAAAAAGCCGAAGGCGATCAAGAACAGAGAATATATGGTCAGTGAAGGAACAGTATATAAGAAGAGCCATGGCGGGTCGATGCGGCATCCTCAGGGGTTCCTGACGGTGGAGAATAAGGACGGATCGAGAGGAAGATACAAGGTGATCCCGTCTGTATTTAATAAAGCAAAGGAAGGCTCTTCGTGTCTTATCATCAAGTACGATAACGAGGAAGCGGATCCGAAGAGATTTACCAGAGATATCGTGATCTGGAAAAGTAAGGAAGAATAAATGAAACGTAGAATAATATGTTTAGTTTTATGCATAAGTATGGTGATGGGATCTTCGTGTTTTCTTGCCTGCGGGAAGTCTTCGAAGAGTACTTCATCTGAATCTGATTCTTCTGAATCGACTTCGATGACAGTACCATCGCTCGATCCGGGAGAAACAAGTATCACGGAAACCAATCTTCCGCTCGCGAAGGATTGGCAGTACGATGTTTCTTTTCCGGACTGGCAGGACAGATCGTCCTATGCGGCGAATAACCGGCTGGGGTTTCTGTCGTATCAGGGACAGGGCGAGATCTATATCACTCCGCAGATCGGAAGCGGGAAGTTCTCACTCTATGTGAATGATCAGAAGATCGATACCTCCAAGATGCAGGAGGGAAGGACCTATAAGCTCGATATCTCGGGGATCAGCAGAAACGGGACGAATTCACTTCAGGTGAGCGGGCTTACCGAAGGCTCGGTGAGTGTCAGTATTCCGTATCCGGTGATCGTTTCGGGAAAGCCGGAGGATGTGGGGATCCAGCCGAAGGCGATCGAACTTATTGAAAAGATCATCGGCTCCGATGTGGAACATGGATTCCCGAGTGCGCAGATCGCGATCGTGCGGCACGGGGAACTGGTCTATGAGAACTGCTGGGGAAACACGAAGACCTACGATGAGCAGGGAGATCCGATCGAGGCACCTGCCGTAACGAAAGATACTCTCTACGATCTGGCATCGGTCACCAAGATGTTCAGCACCAACTATGCGATCCAGTATCTCGTGTCGGAGGGAAGACTTGACATCGACGCTCGTATCTCCGATATTCTGGGATCGGAGTTCTATGAGAATACGAAAGAAAAAAAGTATTACGAAGGCGACAATATCCCGCTTTCCGAGAATAAGACACTGAAGAGGGATCTTACGATAAGAAACATCCTGATGCATCAGGGTGGTTTTCCCGAAGGACCGGTAAACTTTGAAGCGGGACTTACGAGAGAACAGACACTGAATAAGATCTTCCGTACGCCGCTACGGTACCGTCCGGGAACGAGAACGCTCTATAGTGATCTGGACTACATCATCTTAGGATTCGTGGTCGAGAAAGTCACCGGACAGCGGCTGGATGCTTTTCTAAAGGAGACATTCTGGGACCCGATGGGGCTTACGCATATTACGTATAATCCGCTGCAGAACGGATTCTCGAAGGATGACTGTGCCGCGACGGCGCTTCAGGGAACGACATTTGAAGGCACGGTCGATAAGACCGGTGTCCGGAAGGGGACGCTCCAGGGACAGGTTCAGGATCCGAATGCCTTCTACTGCCTGGGCGGGGTATCCGGGCATGCGGGGCTTTTCTCCAATGCATCTGACCTGGCGATCCTGGCATCGCTGATGCTGACCGGCGGGTACGGCGATCAGAAGTTTTTCTCGACCAATGTGCTGGATCTTTTTACTTCGATCCACGATGCGGATTCCCCGGATTACGCGCTTGGCTGGAACAGGGAGGGCGATCACGCGAGAGACTACTACTTCGGTTCGGTCTCGGATCCGGGAGCATATGGGCATAGCGGCTATACCGGGACATTCGTCCTGATCGATCCGGAAAATGATATGGTCGTCGTGCTTCTTACAAATAAGATCCATAGTAAGATCATGCGCGGGGAGGACTTCTCGTCTCCATATGAGGGCAGCCGTTACACGACCGCATATATGGGATTTATCGCGGAGATACTCGAGATCGGTATGGACGGGGAGAAGGTCGATGATTCGATCTGGAAGAATTTAGTTCTGGATATGGCGGCGGACTATAAGAGAAATAACGAGCATAAGGGCATCACGGACAAAAACGATCCGAGGTGGAAAGCTTATGATTCCCTGATGGCTGTCGATATCTGAATGTTAACTTCCCAGACTAACGAGGAACTCAGATTATGTGGTTATTTCTGCATTATCTCATCCGAAGAGATGACAGCCAAAGAGGCATTGGAACTGTACAAGAGCAGAGATGCGTCCGAGAAGTTATTCAGAGCAGACAAATCTTTCCTGGGCAACAAGAGTATGAGAGTACAAAGTGATGAAGCACTCGGCAGAAAGATGCTTATAGGCTTCGTTGCAATGATTATAAGAAACCATATGTATACCAAGATAAAAGCGCCCGCCGAAAGCATGGATCATACCGGCCAACCCGAAATACTATGACGTGGAGGGTGCTTTTGAAAAGGAAGAAGTGATCGACTGGAAACAGGGCGCGGGCATCAACGTGGGCGATACGGTGAAAAGATATGACAGAAAAAAATTCACGTTTAAGATATTGAACGATGAATATGGTATATTTACTGTAAGGGGACCGAGGTCGGTTCCGAATTCGCTTCGGTGCGCGCTGGAGGAGTGAATCTTCCGGAGGGGACGCCGCGGGAGATCAGGTCTTCCGGAGGCGGAGCGGCATCGTGGTTGGTGACAGCATGGGAGGAAATAGTAATGACATTTCGAAAGACAGTTAGCGTGCTCCTGGTTTTTCTGATGGTGATGTCCGGGTGCTCGAAAAAGACAGATGAGACGACCGGCACGACGGAGACGACAGGAGCGGGTTCTGAGGCGTCTGTGACGGAAGGAACAGTAACGGAGATCACCGAGGATACGACTGCTCAGACGGAGACCGAATCGGCAGCTTCGGAGATAGAATTGACGGAGACGTCGAAAAAGGAACCTGAACCGATCGTTTTTGATCCGCATCTGCACTCGGCGGCGCTGGATGTGGCGTGCAAGGAGGGCTATTGGGAGTCTTTCGATAATATGGTCGACGCGATCATGGCGGGAGAGGATACGTTCAAATGTACAAGCAAGGAAGCGTATGACTGGTGCGCAAGCGATGTGGTGATCAATTATTTCATGCCGGCGGCCTGCGGTTTTGTCTTCGGAGACGGCTATGAGGACGGCGTCGGAAAACTCAGATATGAAAAACCGAAAGAAGAATTCCTCGCCAGAGAAAAAACTTTTGAAGAAGAATCGATGAAAATCTTGAATGCGTGCGTGAAGTCCGACTACACGGATTTTGAAAAGGCGCTGTCCCTGTATGTGTATATTGCTGAAAACTTCACTTACGCGTACGAGGATGAACATGAGGTCCAGGACCAGTCTCCGGACGGATTCGGCGTCTATAGATGCATGATGAAAAAACACGGAATCTGCTTCGAACTCTCCGGAGTGTATACATTCCTTCTGCGCCAGTGCGGCATCGATTCGCTGAAGATCTCGGGAGAAGGAGATGTGTTCCATGAATGGTCATACGTGTACCTTTATGGAAAGCCGTATCATGTGGATGTCACGTGGGGGCGCGCTGAGAATGATCCGAGCGGTGAGGTTCCCCTGCGGTTCTTCATGGAGACGGACATGATGCGCATCGAAGACGGATTCGTGTTTAATACATTTGTCTGGAATCCGCTCTCGTGGTGGGTTAAGGACATCGACAAGAACCAGTATGTCGTGGAAGAAAATACATACGATGCGCTGCATCAGGGTAAGTTCATCGCGCTCGATACGGAGAAAAAGGTCGTCCGTTTCCGAGAGGGCGATGAGGAAAAAGAGTGGAAGTATGAGTGAGGGGAAATTTAGCTTTGGGGAAGAATAGGATTCTTGGGCTCGCCGTATTCACGTAACATGGCTTCGGTAGAAATTACCCATTGTTTCCCGTATTTGCACGCATCGACGCCGTTAACGAGTTTTCCGTAGGTGATCGCTTTTCTTAGGGTGCTCTCGTTTAATCCCCAAATCTGAGTAGCATCCGTGAAAGCCATAAGACCATCAAAGGGAGTCTTTATAGTCTTCCCGTTTTCGAATAATTCATCGCAGGAGAGATCGAGGTCATCATTCCAACTGATGCCATATCCGCCAATGTCTACCATAACATCACAGAATAGACCATCAGATGTCTTAAGCGCCTGAAAGGGCTCGAATCTGACAAATAACGGCTTAACATCATATATCTTGGTTTTTCCTTCTGCGAACTGCACGCTTAATTTATAGTCCGGAAGGGGATGGACGGCTTTGACTTTATGGAACATATTGATCCCTCCTTAATCAAGTGGTGGAAGTTGTCTAAACTCCTGGGTCTTCCACATGTGGAGAAGTTCTTCCTTGTGAAGTTCTGTCCATTCTCGAACTAAGGACAAGGCTTTGGGAGGAAGATTTCCTTCGATAACATCGCCGGACAAGATGCCAACAGCCGCTACGTTTTCGCCATATTGTGCATGGATATGCGGTGGGTTATGCTCTGACTGCAGGAAGTACATTTTTATTATAATCCCGTAAAACCTGCAGAGTACCGGCATGATTTTTAGCTCCTTCTTGTTGTTTATTGCATTCTTGTACAGTTATAATATCACGATACCGTGATGTTTGCAATGTTTGCTATAATCAAATTATGTGTTGGTGTGATTTCGAAAGATCGGCATGGGTATACCTGGATGGAGAATCTTTCGGTATACTGTTTACAGGACAATATTTACGAAATGAAGTGAATGATATGAAAAGAAAACTCATCTGCTGGGTTCTATGTATAAGTATGATTTCCTCTGTGGCCCTTCTTTCCGGATGTGGAAGCAAGTCGAAGAGTTCTTCCGCTGTATCTTCGGAGATGACGGAGCCGAGCGTGGAGCCTTCCGAAGAGGAGCCGAAGGAGGCTGTGATTTCTGAGTCTGCTCTTCCCGCGGGGTATCAGTGGCAGTATGACTGCAGTTTCCCGGACTGGCAGGACAGATCTTCCTATGCGGCGAATAACCGTCTGGGATTTACCTCTTACAGCGGGCAGGGCGAGGTCTATGTGACGCCTGAACCAGGGACGAAGAGTTTCACTCTTTATATCAACGACCAGAAGATCGATACCTCGAAGATGGTGGCCGGAAAGACTTATAAGATCGATATCTCAGGAATCACGAGAAACGGGACGAACTCGCTTCAGATCAGCGGTCTTTCGGAAGGATCGGTAAGTGTTCGGATCCCGTATCCGGTGCTTACGACGGGAACTCCGGAAGAGGTGGGGATCAACCCGAAGTCGATCGAACTGATCGATAAGATCATTTCGGCGGATGTGGAGCACGGATTCCCGAGTGCGCAGATCGCGGTGATCCGTCACGGAAAACTCGTTTACGAGAACCAGTGGGGAAATGTGAAGACCTACGATGAGAATGGTAATCCGGTGGAAGCTTCTCCGGTCACGAAGGATACGCTTTATGACCTGGCTTCCGTTACGAAGATGTTCAGCGTGAACTATGCACTCCAGTATCTGGTGTCGAAAGGAGAACTCGACATCGACGCGAAAGTGTCGGACATACTGGGAAGTGGTTTTTACGAGGACACGAAATACATCAAGTATACCGATAGTGAAGAGATCTCTCTTGAGAGAAATAAGCAGCTGAAAAAGAACCTGACGATAAGAAATCTCCTGATGCATCAGGGCGGTTTCCCGGAAGGTCCGCAATACTTTAATGACAGATACGACCACTCGACGAGATCTTTTGACTCGGACAGCGGAAATGACCTCTATGTCGGAACCGGTGCGAATAACGAGACACGCGACCTGACACTGAAGATCATCTTTAAGACACCGCTCATGTATACGCCGGGCACAAGGACGCTCTACAGTGATCTTGATTACATGATCCTCTGCTATGTGGTCGAGGAGGTCACGGGCCAGCGGCTGGATGAGTTCCTGAAAGAAACATTCTGGGAGCCGATGGGACTTACCCATATGACGTATAACCCTCTTCAAAACGGCTTTACGAAAGATGACTGCGCGGCGACGGAGCTGATGGGAAATACCAGAGACGGAAACGTAGACTATACCGGTGTCCGAAAAGGTACCGTCCAGGGCGAAGTGCACGATCCAAATGCATTCTACTGTATGGCCGGTGTTTCCGGGCATGCCGGGCTTTTCTCCAATGCGACGGATCTGGCCAAGCTTTCGTACGTGATGATGAGCGGCGGATATGGCGACAAGAAGTATTTCTCGAAAGATGTGATCGACATTTTCACCTCTGTACATGATGTGGATTCTCCAGGATATGCACTCGGATGGTGGCGTGAAGGCGAGCACACGAGAGACTACTACTTCGGCTCGGTAACGGATTCGAATACATACGGGCATCAGGGATTTACAGGAACGTTCGCGATGATCGATCCGGACCATGACCTCGTCGTGGTGCTCCTTACCAATAAGATCCATTCCCGTATCCTAAAGGGAGATCCCACGCTGAATACCTACGAGGGAAATCTTTATACGACTTCTTATATGGGCTTTATCCCGGAGATACTCGAGATCGGTATGGACGGGGAGAAGGTCGATGATTCGATCTGGAAGAATTTAGTTCTGGATATGGCGGCGGACTATAAGAGAAATAACGAGAATAAGGGCATCACGGACAAAAATGATCCGAGGTGGAAAGCCTATGACGCCCTGATGGCGATCGGCATCTGAAAATCCTCTGAAATTACGGCCTTTCAAATTGACCAACTTCCGGTAAATGCGTATAATTCCCTATGGGGATAAAAGCGCAGGGTACCCTCTGTGCTTTTTCATATGTCCCAAAGAAGGGAAAGGAAACGCGACCGGATGGATAAACGGACAGTCATATATTTCGAAGACGAGCTCAACGAAGAGTTTTCGACGTTTACGACAACACCGCCGAAGATCACGAGTTCCTATGACTATGAACGAAAATCCCTGGGCAAGCGCATCTCCCGTTTCTTTCTTTACCGCATCGTGATGTATCCGATGGTGGTCTTCTATGGAAGAGTCGTCTTCGGACAGAAGATCATAGGGAAAGAAAAACTCAAGAAATACCCGAAAGACGGCTATTTTCTCTATGGGAACCATACGCAGCCGCTGGGCGATGCGCTTCTTCAGACGCGCCTTCCGTGGCCGAGAAGCACGTATATCATCGTTCACCCGAATAACCTGTGTGTGCCGGTCCTCGGGAAATGGACACCGGCGCTCGGCGGACTCCCGCTTCCGGACGAGATGGGCGCGTATAAGAATTTCCTCGCGGCGATCAGAAACCGGATAGAAGAGGGGCATCCTCTGGTGATCTACCCTGAAGCCCATATCTGGCCGTACTATACGAAGATTCGTCCGTTCCCGGATACGTCGTTCCGTTATCCGGTGGAGCTTGGCGCGCCGTCTTTCTGCTTCGTCAATACCTACCACAAGCGGAGATTCCGGAAAAGACCGAAGATGATCACCTATATCGACGGGCCGTTCTTTGCGACGG
>DFFH01000067.1:0-1806 GCA_002368805.1 Mageeibacillus sp. UBA3781
ACTTTGAATATGAATATTTCCTTTCCTCTGTGAAGACCGGAACACCGGATAAAGGCGCACCGGTGATGGCAGCCTCTTTCGAGGTCAAAGACAATCCTGACCTGATCACGCTGATGGGGATCGACGATACTTCGATGATCCGGGTCCAAGACACGTATGGGAATGATCTGCCGCTTCTTGAGGATAAGTTCTATATCTCCGAGATGAGTGCCTACGCATATCACGTCAAAGCCGGAGATACCATTACGATAAGAAATATTGCAGATCTCAAGGAGTATCCGATCCACGTGGACGGGATCTTCGTGAATGGTTCCCAGTCGCTGATGGTCGCATCACGATCATCGGTCAATAAGCTCCTTTCCATGCCGGAGGATGCCTATACGCTGGTCATGAGCAAGGAGAAACTGCCGTACAGAGATTCGGAACTTCTTCGTGAAGTAAGTAAATCTTCTCTTTCGGAAGCACTGGATAAGACGATCAACCAGGGCATGAAGGACCTTCTGATGCCGATCACGGCGATTGCGGTCATTATCTCGGTCATCACGACCTACCTGATGGTCAATATCCTTCTTAATGAGAGTACCTCAGTGATCTCGATGCTGAAGGTGCTGGGCTATAGGGACGGGGAGATCAACCGGATCGTGACCTATATCTACCATCTGCTTCTTCCGATCGGTATCGCACTTGGGATCTGGCTGGGCACGGTCCTGAACAGGTTAAACTTTGAATCGCAGACGGCGAAGTATAACTCTTTTATCGAAAACTATGTTACGCCGAAGTCGATCCTGATCTGCGTGGGCATTACCCTTGCATCCTACGTGATCTCTATGTTCCTTTTGTCCTCTAAGGTGAAAAAGGTGGAGATGGTGGAGAGTCTGAAAAATACTCAGGAATAGAATCCGGCTGCAAATAATTATCAGGAAATAAGCAGGAGCAATCCGGGAATTGCTCTTGCTTTTTCTTTGGGGTTAGCATATACTAACTTCGGATTTCCGTGCAGTATATATAATAACTATCCCGCATATGTATGCTTTTACGAGGTGGTTAGCGACTGCTAACGAATGAGACAGGGGGAATCTTATATGAAGCTTAGTGATGTAAAAGTGGACAGCACGTGTTGCGATCTTCTACTTTGGATCTGCGCTTCTGCTGTCATGTATCGTATATCATCTGGCTTCACTTTTTATGTAAGGAGGAGAAATGTATGTATCAGATCACTATGAAAATAGAAGGTATGTCATGCAGTATGTGCGAGGCGCATATCAATGATGTGATCCGGAGAGTGGTTCCGGGGGCGAAGAAAGTGAAGAGCTCCCATGTGAAGGGGGAGAGTTCTTTTGTCGCGGAAAAACAGCCGGAAATGACTGTGCTGGAAAGAGCGATCGAGGATACGGGATACAGCGTGCTCTCAGTATCAGCGGCGCCCTTTGAGAAAAAGCATTTCGGTCTGTTCTGATAAGAATATAAAAACGAAAAGGAGAAACGAAAAATGATGAAACTGGTTTTGATCCGTCATGGAGAAAGTGAGTGGAACAAGCTCAATCTGTTTACCGGGTGGACAGATGTGGATCTAAGTGAGAAAGGAAGAGAAGAAGCGAAAGCTGCCGGCCAGATGCTTCTTGCCGAGGGGTATGATTTCGATATCTGCTTCACCTCGTATCTGAAGCGTGCGATCCATACACTGAATATTGCGCTGGATGAGATGGACAGAGCGTGGCTCCCGGTCGTAAAGTCATGGAAACTGAATGAGCGCCATTATGGTGCACTTCAGGGTCTGAATAAGTCGGAGACAGCCGAAAAGTACGG
>DFFH01000067.1:1938-2931 GCA_002368805.1 Mageeibacillus sp. UBA3781
ACAAAGCAGGCTATGTTCCGCGATGTGGATCCTGCACTTCTTCCGAAGAATGAAAGCCTGGAAACCACGATCGAGCGAGTGATCCCGTATTTCGAAGAAGTGATCAAGCCGGAAATGAAGGCAGGTAAACGCGTAGTGATCGCAGCTCACGGTAACTCCCTTCGCGCTCTCGTAAAGTATTTCGATAACCTGTCGTCGGAGGAGATCATCGGTGTGAATATCCCGACGGCGGTCCCGCTGGTCTATGAATTCGATGATGACTTCCATGTGCTGAATCACTATTATCTCGGAGATCAGGAAGCGCTGAAAGCGAAGATGGAAGCGGTGGCTAATCAGGGTAAAAAATCGTAAATCCGGACTTGACAGACTTCCTCTCATGATGCATGATTATGTAGGTTATCGCTGATAGCTAACATTGATCGCAAAAGAAAGGAAGTCTGTTTTCATGCCGAGAGATAAGTCTATAAGCCATGGAAAAGTGAATCAGGCCATCAAGGAAGAGTTCCTTGAGAAGGGGTATGAAGCAGCTTCGATCCGCAGTATCGGTGCCCGCGCAGGTATGACCTCTGCCGGACTATACAGACACTATGAGGATAAGGCGGCAATGTATGATGCGATCGTTTCTCCGCTGGTCCATGAGATCCGGGACTGGACAGAAAGACATATCCGCCAGAAGTATGAGATGGCCGTGAGAAACAGAGACGGCGGCGGACTTTTCGGGGAAACGATCATGGATCTGATCAAGTCGGTGATCCTCCCGAGAAAAGAAGAGTTCCGACTGCTTCTGAATGGCTCCAAGGGTACGAGATATGAGAGTTTCGTACATGATTTTGTTAAAGAAAACCAGAAAGAATATATGCGTGCTCTCGAATTCTTCCGTGAAAAAGGATATGCGGTACGTGATGTGAGCGAAGGAGAGGTACATATGCTTCTTTCCGCATATCTGACCGCATGTTTCGAGCCGATCGTTCACGAAGATGACGATGAAAAGAT
>DFFH01000012.1 GCA_002368805.1 Mageeibacillus sp. UBA3781
CAGTCGATCCGACGCAGACCAACATCCATTACGATGAGCGCACCTACAAAGTGGATATCAAGGTTACGGAGACCACAGACGGACTGATCGAAGCGGAGATCATTCTTCCGCACAGAGATCTTTCCGACGTGGATTATAAGTTTGTGAACGAGGTAATGTACACCTTGCCGGATACAGGCGGTGGCGGGACCGCCATCTTCCATCAGGCAGGCGCGGTGCTTCTGATATCCGCCGCGATACTGCTTTTCCTGAAGAAGGCCAAGGTGATGGACCTATGAACACAGGATAAAAATGAATAATAAGACATGAAATATATTAGAAAGGAACACACAATTATGACAAAGACAATGAAAAAGTTTATCTCATTATTTCTGAGTGCAGTAATGGTCCTCGCTCTGGGAATAACGGTAATGGCTGCGGATCCGGATCCGTATACCATTACGATCAACAAAGTCAGCGCCAATGACAAATCCGCGCACAACTACGAAGTCTATCAGATCTTTGACGCGAAGGTAGAGAACGACAAGCTCTACGACTTCAAATGGGGTTCCGGTGTAGATGGAGATGCTGCACTTACGGAACTGAAAAAGCTCGAGGATTTCAAGGACTGCACATCTCTTCCGGACGTGCTCGCTGTTCTGGAAGCACAGGCAGATAACTCTGCGGTAGTGGATGCTTTTGCCACAGCAGTATCGAAGCACCTCACTTCCACGAAGAAGGAAGGTGCGATGGCAGCGACAGAAACCACCACGAATATCGGCGTGGAAAAAACCGGTTATTATCTGGTAAAAGATACGATCACCGGTGGTGCGAACGGTCAGGAAGGCGCGGTCTCCAAGTTCATGCTCGACGTCGTAAAACCTACGACAGCAGTTAGCGTGAATACGAAAGCAGTAGTTCCGGAGCTCGATAAGAAGATCGTTACCGGTGAGACCAGAGACGTGAAGAATCAGGCTTCCGTCGGTGACGCGATCACCTTCGAACTGACATCGGAAGTTCCGGATCTCCGTAATTCCGGATATAACAAATACTGCTTCGTCATGAACGATACGCTTTCTGCCGGTCTTACCTATATCGGTGATGCCGCTCCGACAGTTAAGATCGGAAGCACGACACTTACAGAAAACACAGACTTTACTTTCGAAAAGACAACGGCTACTGATGGTAAGACTACTCTGAAGATCGTCTTCAAGGATATGCTGACAAAAGCACAGACCCTGTACGGTCAGCCTATCGTTGTTACCTATCAGGCAAAGCTCAATGAGAAAGCAGACGTTACCAATGCAGGTAACCCGAATACGGCAAACCTCATTTACTCGAACGATCCGAGTCACAACTACACCAGTGACGAACCCGGAAACGGCGATCCGACAGGCAAGACTCCGGACAAGGAGACCATCACTTATACCACAGGCGTCAGCGTGATCAAGGTCGATGAGAACGATCAGACCCTTCGCCTTCCGGGTGCGGAATTCAAGATCGACGGAACCTCTTCCAAGCAGGTCATCTCTAAGACAAATGAATTTACTCCGGATGCAAGTGGCACATATTACAAGCTCAAGACCGGTGAATATACAGAAGAAGCACCGTCGGCTGCTACTGAGGATAAGTATGCCAGCAAGACAGATAAGTACAAACTGGTAGAGAATACAACTCTTGTGGAAGAAAGTGAGAGTGTTGTAAAGAGTGCGGTAGGTACAGATGGTGAACTGACATTTAACGGACTGGGCGCCGGCACTTATACGATCACCGAGACAAAGGCTCCGGACGGATATGTTCTGGATCCGACACCTCGCACGGTTGAGATCACCTGCACATTTGACAGCAATAACAAGCCGACATGGAGCTATAAGCTGGATTCCAATACAGCTGTTCCGAATCAGCTTCAGTTTAAGGTAACAAACAAGAAGACATCGGATCTCCCGAAGACCGGTGGTATCGGTACAACTATCTTCTATGCCGGTGGTGCGGTCCTCGTTCTGGGCGGTATCGTGCTCCTGGTACTGAAGAAAAAAGGTTCTGAAAAAGAGTAAGGTGAGCCTTTGAAGAAGTATATTCTCGACATCCTCATAGTTGTCCTGATACTGGCAGGCGTGGCGCTGTTTCTTTTCCCGATCATCAGTGATCACAAGAACCGCTCCGATGCATCTGCCGTGATCGTTACTTACAATAGTGAGATCAATCAGAAAGACACAGAAGAGAAAGAGAAGATGCTTCAGGATGCCCGCGAATATAACCGGGTAATGGCCGGGAAAGGGATCTCTGTTCCCGGAAAAGAAGTCCCAGCCTATGCTGATCAGCTGAATGTGACTGACACAGGGATCATGGGATATATCGAGATCGAGAAGATCGGAGTCCAGCTCCCTATCTATCACGATGTGGATAGCGGAGTGCTCCAGATCGGTGTGGGGCATATGCCGAACAGCAGTCTTCCTGTAGGCGGAGAAGACACGCACAGTGTGCTCTCGAGCCACAGGGGACTTCCGACGGCGAAGCTCTTTACCGACCTGGATCAGATGAAGATCGGGGATACCTTTACGATCACGGTGGGCGATGAAGTTCTTATCTACGAAGTGGACCAGATCAAGACGGTCCTTCCGGAGGAGATGAGAGATCTGCATATCGTCCCGGGAGAGGACCTCTGCACCTTGGTGACATGTACACCATACGGAGTGAACTCGCACCGCCTGCTGGTCCGTGGAAAACGTATCCATCCGGATGCTTCGCTGCCGGAGACAGTCCGTGTCGCGAATGATGCGATCATGGTGGATCCTCTCGTAACAACGGCGATCCTGTCGATCGTGATGCTCGCCGTGATCAATACAGTGGTGGTCATTAGAAGCCACCTGCGCAAAAAACGGAGAAAGGAGGTAGAACAGGCATGAGAAGAAAGAATCTCTTCCGGCTTCAGATGCTGATTGCGGTCCTGATCGCAGGGCTCTTTTCGCATGCCGTCTGGGCAGACACAACAGAGTACGCGGATCTTGACCGGACAAACAGGCTTGTTCTTCACCTCGAATCCGTAGTAGAAGAAGTGAAAAAAGAAGAAGGCGCCAAGGTAAAGATCTACAAGATCGCCGGGATGAAATATCAGGGCAGTGACCTCCAGTATGTCTATACCGATGATTGGAAAGAACTGACGGCGGATCTTAGTAAAGAGGTCTCGGAAGAAGAGATCCTGAAGATGCGGGATCTGGCGGAGAAGAAACAGCTGACCGGTATCGAAAAAACTTCGGATAAAGATGGAAATGTCTATTATCCGGATCTTCCGCAGGGCGTTTATCTCGTGGTACAGACCGATGAGGTCATGCATTTTTCGACCTTCGAACCGTTCCTCGTCTATCTGCCTTGTATCGAAGAAAACCACTGGAAATACGATGTGGTAGCGGAACCGAAGATCGTCTATCAGGTCCGCTCCGGCTCGAGAGATCCGAGTGAACCGGATCCGACTTCGCCGGAATCACCAAGCGAGCCACAGAATCCCCCAAGAGAGGAGCCGCCGAAGAAAGATACTCCTCCTAAACTGCCGCAAACCGGGCAGCTCAACTGGCCGATCCCGGTACTGCTCGTGGCGGGTGCTTTTCTGGTAAGCGCGGGCGTAATTGTAAGACTTGCAGGGAGAAAAGAAGATGAAAAAGAGTTATAAGATCCTCTCTAATATCCTTCTTTCCATCGGCGCATGTCTTATCGTCTGCGGCGCGATCCTCTATGGTGTCAACGAGCACGAGGGGAACCGCGCCTACGCCATGTCGGTCGATGAGATCGTCAAGGTAAAAGACGAGATCTCCAGGATAAAGGCGGGCGAGGCGTCCGCTGATCCGTCCGGCGATACAGCGTCGGCGGGAAAAGATGGGGCGGAGAAAGGTGCATCGGAGACGGCTGCGCCGGAAAAGAAGACACTCCCTGTCGTTACCATCGACGGCTACCCATATGACGGATACCTCTCGATCCCGGCGATCGACCTGGAAATGCCGGTCGTCGATTCCTGCAGCGAAGAATACCTGGAATACTTCCTCTGCCGCTTCTACGGTGATCCTTACGATGGCGGCATGGTCATCGCAGGACATAACTACCGCAGGATCTTCCGTAAGATCAAAGAACTGCAGGTGGGCGATCAGGTGCTCCTGACAACGATGGACGGCGAACAATTCCTCTATACGGTATCCGATATCGAGATCATCGAAGGAACCGGCACAGAGCAGATGCTAGACGGCTCCTGGGACCTGACCCTCTTCACATGCACCTTCGGCGGCAAAGAAAGATACACCGTCCGCTGCACAAAATCTTGAGACTGCGTCGCGCTACTAATCGATACTCAAGAAACCTAATAAAGCAAAAAGAAATCTCTCAAGTGGCGAGTTTCACTCCAGCCAACACCAGCGCTTACTAATGCTCGCCTGAAAGAAAAAAGAAATCCCGCTAGCGGTGAGTTTTGCGTAAGCAAACTGTCTGAACCGCAAGCGGGATATTCTTTTTTAGTTTAATTTCGGCGAGTATTAGTAAGCAATACCCTGAGCCATCATAGCGTCTGCGATCTTCTGGAAGCCAGCGATGTTAGCGCCGAGAACGAGGTTGTCTGCATCGCCATATTCCTTAGCAGCAGCGGAAGCGTTCTTGTAGATGTTCTGCATGATGCCCTTGAGCTTAGCGTCAACTTCTTCGAATGTCCAGGACAGACGAGCGGAGTTCTGGCACATCTCGAGAGCGGATGTTGCTACACCACCGGCGTTGGAAGCCTTACCAGGTGCGAAGTAAACACCGTTCTGCTGGAAGTAGATGGTAGCATCCGGAGTTGTCGGCATGTTCGCACCCTCAGCTACGAACTTCACGCCGTTAGCAACGAGCTCCTTAGCATTGTCGAGGTCGAGTTCGTTCTGTGTTGCGCACGGAAGAGCGATATCGCACTTTGTGCCCCACGGACGCTTGCCCTCTGTGTAAACAGCGGACGGAACAGCCTTAGCATACTCGCTGATTCTTCCACGCTTAACGAGCTTGATCTCCTTAACAACGTCGAGGTTGATGCCGTTCTCATCGTAGATGAAACCGTTGGAGTCAGAAAGTGTTACGACCTTAGCGCCGAGCTGTGTTGCCTTTTCGCAAGCGAAGATAGCAACGTTACCGGAACCGGAGATAGCAACTGTCTTGCCTTCGAAGGATGTGCCCTTTGCCTTCAGCATCTCAGCTGTGAAGTAGCACAGACCATAACCTGTAGCCTCTGTACGAGCGAGGGAACCGCCCCAGGAGAGGCCCTTACCTGTAAGTACGCCAACATAGTCGTTGTTCAGTCTCTTGTACTGGCCATACATATAACCGATCTCACGAGCGCCTGTTCCGATATCGCCGGCAGGTACGTCTGTGAACTGACCGATATGCTTACTGAGCTCTGTCATGAAGCTCTGGCAGAAACGCATAACTTCACGGTCGGACTTGCCCTTCGGGTCGAAGTCGGAACCACCCTTACCACCACCAATCGGAAGACCTGTGAGGGAGTTCTTGAAGCACTGCTCGAAGCCTAAGAACTTCAGGATAGAGAGGTTAACGGAAGGATGCAGACGGAGACCGCCCTTATAAGGTCCGATGGAGGAGTTGAACTGTACACGGAAACCACGGTTTACCTGTACCTTACCCTGATCATCCAGCCACGGAACACGGAATGTGATGATACGCTCCGGCTCTACCATTCTCTCCATGAGGGACTCTGCCTCATACTCCGGGTGACGGTCGATGACCGGCTCGAGAGACTCGAGAACCTCGAGAACAGCCTGATGGAATTCTTTTTCGTTAGGATCTCTTGCCAGGATCTTTTCGTAAACACGCTTTAAATACTCATTCTTAAGTGCCATGTTTCTTTCCTCCATATAAAATATCTGAAATCAAAATCGCTTTTACCCCGGTTTTTTGCTTTTGAAAAGCACTTGAACCCGGAGTTCCAGCTCAACATTTGTCATTATACAACCGCAAATACGATTTGCAAATAGGAATATACGGAATTTTGCAAGAAGAATAAAAATCGTTGCAAAAAACTATTTCTTTTTTCACCTTGTGCAAAATGTTGACGATCTGCCTGTTTTCACTGTTGAATGGATAAATGCGCATAGCTGCACTCGCGTGGAAGAAAATGGGAAGAATGGAGAATAATGAAATTTTGAGAGATGAAAGTTGCAAAAACGAGTGCTTTTGAAGCGGAAATAATGTAGACGGTCCTATCCGGATCTGATTTCCGGGGACTTACATATGAGGCTCTGATGGCTTTCCGGCCGGGCTTTCTTCTTTGCCGCCGGAGAAGCGGACGCCGATGTGAAGGGCGTTTTCGGGGCAGGAACGGACACAGTCGCCGCAGCGGATGCACTCCATGCTGTTCGGCTTTCTGCTCGGGTCGATATTCATCTTGCAGGATCTCGCGCAGGCGCCGCAGTGGACGCAGGCGGTCTCGTCGAGGTGCATGCGGACAAGCGCGAAGCGGTTGAAGAATCCGTAAAAAGCACCTAAGGGGCAGAGATATTTACAGAACGGGCGGTAAACGATAAGCCCCGATACGAGGATGATGCCGAGCACGATGAGCTTCCAGTTGAAGAGCCAGCCGAACTGCGGACGGATGAACTCCGTGGTGAGCCACGTGATGATGCCTGCGATGGTGCCGGACGGGCAGACATACTTGCAGAATGCCGGCGTCAGCGGCAGGGACAGGGGAAGAAGGATCACCAGGACCAGAAGGACGATGTACTTCAGATACCGGAGATATTTGTCGATCTTGAACTGATTCTTCTTATAGAAAGGGATCATATAAAGAAGATCCTGCAGGAATCCGAAAGGGCATAAGAAGCCGCAGACGATGCGGCCGAGAAGGGCGCCGATGAAGATCAGAAGACCTAAGACGTAGTAGGGGAAACGGAACGACATTCCGCTCAGAAAATTCTGGAGAGATCCGACCGGACAGGCACCGACGGCTCCCGGGCAGGAGTAGCAGTTCAGGCCCGGGACGCAGACCTTCTTTGCCGCGCCGGTATAGATCTTCCCTGTGAAGAAACCTTTGAAATTCGCATTCTGGATGAGTGTGGCGATGGCCTGGATGCCGTGCCTTCTTGTGAAGCGCTTCTCCTGTATGGTCTTTTTTCCCGAGACTTCCTTATCCAATGCCGATACACTCCATGCAGATCCTTCTGGCCTTATTCAGGACAGAGGCAGCCTGCCCGGAAATAAGACCGGTCACGATCAGTCCGATGCCGATCAGCATAAAGATCACGGCGAGCAGGTTCTTGTTGGAAAGGAGTTTCTTCATAGAAGACCTCTGGGGACAAGTGCTTTTACTTCAGAAAGCTTTCGATGAGCTCCGCCCACTTCTCGTAGGAGTTGGCGCCAACGATCGCGTGTTCGCTGTAGCCGTTCGAAGCGGGGAGGATGTGGCCGTTCTGATCGATAAAGATCGTGGTCGGTACATATCCTGTCTGGTAGATGTCAAAGGCCTCATCGTAGGTCGCGATCGGGTAGGTCGTGCCGGCAGAGGCGATGACGGACTTCACGTCCTCGAGCTGATCGGTAGAGGAGAATACTCCGATGATGTAAAGACCTTTATCCTTATAGTTTTCGTAGAGCTTTTCGATCTCCGGCATCTCATTGACGCAGGGTCCGCACCAGGGTTCCCAGAAGTTGATCATGGTGACCTTGTGCTTGCTGAACTCGTTCTCGTTGATTTTATTACCATTTAAGTCGGAGATGGTGAAGATGATATCCGGAGAGTAGTACTCATCAGTAGAGATCTCAGTGGATTCGGATGTCGTGAATTCCAGAAACTCTTCTTCCGACTCGGAGATGATCGCACCGGAAAGCTCTTCCGAAGTGCCCTGAGAAGTGGTCGTGCCGGTCAATGCTTCGAGGTCTGTCTCCTCATCGGCATATTTCGAGACGTCGTCTTTCAGGCTCTCGACCTTGTCATTGAGATCCTTCTTGATCTTCTCACCCTGTTCTTTTGCCTTGTCCGGAGAGCAGGCGGATAGCGACAATGCCATCAGAACTGCGACAATAGCGGTAAGTTTCTTTTTCATTCGTTTCTCCTTTTTATGTACGGCATCTCGTTGATACAGGGACCGCACCATGGTTCCCAGAAATTGATCATGGTCAGTTTGTGCAGGGAGAATACCGATTCATCGATTGCTTTCCCGTCCATGTCACGTATCGTGAAAGTCTTCTCCGGGAAGTAATCCTCTCCGACGGATACGTTCGGATTGGATCTCTTGGCTTTTCTACAGACGTGCCTTAAAATCGTCATAGCTGA
>DFFH01000055.1 GCA_002368805.1 Mageeibacillus sp. UBA3781
AAGAATCTGGTAGGGGAGACGTCGAAGCTTCTGCTGCTTACCGATGGCGAGAAACTCGCGGCATTCTGCACCTATGCGGAAAGAGATGAGATCGAAGATCCGACACTCACGCCGTGGGTCGGGTTTGTCTATACTTTCCCCGAATATCGCGGTGGGCGCCGAATGGGACTTCTTCTGGATCGCGCCTATGAGCTGGCGAAGGAAGACGGGCACAAGGTGATCTACATCTCCACAGGAGAAGAAGGCCTCTACGAGAAGTACGGCTACACCTACTGGCAGGATATGACTGACTGGAACGGCGGCACCAGCCGGGTGTACAGGCGATTTGTGAAGTGATTTCCGAAGAAGAAGGGAGAGGCCGATGAATTATTTTGTAGAAGGTTTACAAGGAAGCGGAAAGAGCACTCTGGTAAGTAAGCTTCAGGAGCTTCATCCGGAACTCAAGGCGGTCCGGGAAGGCGAGTATTCGCCTGTGGAACTTGCCTGGTGTGCATATTTGGATGAGGAGAAGTATCCGGCGATCCTGGATAAGTACCCGTCTCTTCGTAAAGAGATCGAGGAGAAGACTTATTCCGAGGGGGACAAACGGATCGTGACCTATACCAAGATCCGGTCCGAGGATCGGGCGTTCTATCAGGATCTGGAGCAGTATGAGATCTACAATAACCGGGTGACTTTTGAGGAATTCGAGTCGATCATTCTCCAGCGTTTCTCGGCATGGAACAGTGACGGGAATATCTTCGAGTGCTCGCTTTTCCAGAACATCGTCGAAGACCTGATCCTTTTCCGCAATATGTCTGATGAAGAGATCCTTCCTTTTTATGAAAAGATCCGCGATGCTCTTTCCGGAAAAGAGTTTAAGATCCTTTATCTCAAGGCGGAAGATCTTCGCGGAAATCTTCAGGTGATCAGAAAAGAGCGGTCGGATGAAAACGGTGTGGAAATGTGGTTCCCGCTGATGATGCAGTTCTTCAATGATTCGCCCTACGCGAAGGCAAGAGGAGTCTCGGGAGAGGATGCACTGATTGCGCACTTTGCCCACCGGCAGGAACTGGAACTACGGATTTGCGAAGTGCTTTTTCCAGAGAAAACAAAGATCCTTCCGTCGAAGGGATATGGCGAACTGGAAGGGATCTGAAACACGTGCGCGGAGCAAGGGAAATTTAATGCTGCGCGAGAGATATATGAAATGGTGCGCACTGGTATGAATGCGCGCGGAAATAGCAAGGAGAAAATATGAGTTTTTTATTGGAAACAGATAGATTAAAGATTACGGAAATGACCATGGATATGGCTATGGACGTTCACATGAATTCGCTGGACGAAGACACGAAAAGGTTCGTACCGGATGAGGTCTTCGCGACACTTGAAGAGGCACAGGAAACGATCGAGTTCCTGATATCGCAGTACGGATCCAATGAAGGTCCGCTGGTCTATGCTTTGATCACGAAAGATGAGGGAAAGAACATCGGCTATGTTCAGATCGTCCCCATTGATGACGGGAAGTGGGAGATCGGATATCACGTAGGGAAGATATACACCGGAAAGGGATACGCAACGGAAGCGGTCCGCGCCTTTCTTCCCGTGATGGTGAAGAGGCTTGGGATCGATGAAGTGTACGGCGTACGCCTTCAGGAGAACAAGGCGTCAGGGCGCGTGCTGGAGAAATGCGGGTTCCAAGTGCTTTTCACAGGGGAAGGACCGTATCACGACGATGTGTGTGCGATCGAAAAGAGCGTGTGGAAAGCGTAAGTCTATGAAGTGGTCACTGTAAAACGTTTCTAGAGTGACCATTACATAGACTTTTGCCATTATTCACTGTAATGGTCACTGTAAAACGTTTCGAGATAGACTATTACATAGACTTTTTCAGAGACAAGCTTTAGAAAGAGTAAAATTGCAGGGGCAATTTCAAATAACATGAGATTTCCTCCTGTGTGTCCTGAAAGTCAGGCTACTTCATTACTCTTCCCAGAACAACTCGTCCAGGGTCTTGCCGAGGACGCGGCAGATGGAGAGACAGAGCTTGATCGTGGGGTTGTAGTCGCCTTTTTCAATTGCGTTGATCGTCTGTCTGGAGACGCCGACTTTGTCTGCCAGATCCTGCTGGGACATGTCCAGGGCGGCGCGCGCTGCTTTTAACCTAAGATTCTTCATCGGCGGCCTCCTTTTTCTCGATGGATGACTTCACCGTGAGCTCGATGGCGAGAAGGAAGAAGCAGATGCCTACAACGAGCCCTGTACCGGTGATCTCGTTAAATCTTCCGAGCCCGAGGAATGTCATGCCGGAGCCAATGAGTGCCAGGATGCCCATGACCCAAGAAAGGGCAATGAACTTCGCGCGTCTCTCGGAAAGACCGAAGAACGCATCATTGACATCGCACATGATGGCAAATGCGGTCGAGCCTACGATCACTGATCCGATGCCGACCTCATACATGGAGATCGGGAAGTTCTCGACGGACATGCTCAGACATCCATATGTAAAACAGCACATCATAACAATGATCAGTGCATTCATCGCAGCTTTTCCGCGAGCAGCCAGCTGGCGCTCATCGTATTTGCTTTCACTGCGGTTTGTTGTCACGATCACATAGATCCCAAAGACCAGGAGAAGGGCGGCAAGCATCAGTGGCATGCTATGGAACTTCAGTGCGTCGGATGTACCCTTTAGCTTAAAGTGAAGACTATAGGATGAGGGGGCGAGAGAACCGGTGTTTTCAGGAATGAACTGCATATACAGATCCTTGCCTTCTGCGTCGGTGACATGGATCTTTGCAGAGCCGTTTCCGCTGCCGGAGATCTTTTCTTTCACGATGGAAGTGGAATCCGGTGAGCCAATATGGATCACGACCTCGGTGTCTATTCCGTCCGGTCCGTCGATCTCTACATCAAAAGTTACCTTCTCGCCGATCGGCTCGAAGTGGATGGGATCGATTTCATGTTCTATGCCGGTGTCTGTGACGGTGACCGAGTTACTAAACTGCATATAGTCTTTGCTCTCCGGCTGAAGAGCGCTTCTGATTCCTGCTGCCAGAATGACGACGGATACGATGATGATCGAAAGGACCGTCATGGCTAAAGTTTTCTTTTTCATAAGTTTACACCTCCGTGCAAAACGCTTCATTACGGCAGACCGATTTCCTGCCTTGCAAGATGCAATGGTACATCATGCATTACACAATGTCAAGTATATACGACAAAAAGTTAAATATATGCAGATGTGATCTTCCGTGACCGAGGAGATGATATAATGAGAAGAATCAGATTTAAAGGAGCCGATATGAGAAAGAAAAAAGGAATCATTTTCGATATGGATGGTACGGTCTGGGATTCTTCCGAGAACGTGGCTGCCGCTTGGACAGTAAAAGTTCACGAGGCGGGATATAAAGATAAAACAGTAACGAGAGAGGATATCCAGAGCGTCATGGGAAAACCGATGGACGTGATCGCGGATACACTCTTCACTTATACGGAAAAAGGACCCGAACGGGACAGCCTGCGCTCTGCCTGTGAAAACTATGAGAATGAATATCTCAGCAAGCACGGCGGTATCCTCTATGAGGGAGTGGTGGAGACCTGGCAGAAACTCAAGAAGATGGGATATCACATCTATATCGTCAGCAATTGTCAGGCAGGATATATCGAGGCTTTCCTCGGGTATTACGGCATCGCCTACGGTACGAAGGAGGATCTTGTTGAAGATATCGAGTGCTATGGAAATAACTTCCTGCAGAAGGATGAGAATATCCGTCTTCTGGCGGAGAGAAACAAGCTGACGGCTGCCTGCTATGTGGGTGATATCCAGAGTGACTACGATGCCACGATGAAAGCGGGGCTTCCGTTTATCCACGCAAAGTACGGCTTTGGCACGATCGACGCGGAAGTGCCGGTGATCAATTCTTTTGCAGAATTAATAGATGTTATTCCGGAAGTGATCGGATAAGAATTCAGATACAAATCCGGATAAGAATAAGGGGGTAGGTACCATGTCTAAAGAAGAAATCTCAATTCCCGTAATACTGAAGATCGAAAAGGGTGTCACCGCACATATCGGTGACTATCTGAAAGAGGAAGGCATCACGCAGGTCACGATCCTCTTCGGAAACGGCCTGATCTCGATGTTCGGAGATACAGTGTTTAAGTCCTGCGAGAAGGCCGGCGTCGAGATACTGCACCATCAGGAGATGGATACAGTGGATTTTAAAGACATCACGGATCTGGCCTTTCAGATCCCGAATAAGACACAGGCGATCATCGGCATGGGCGGCGGTAAAGTCATCGATGCGGCGAAGTATATCGGATATATCCTTCGCATCCCGTTTATCAGTGTACCGACGAGCTCGTCTTCGGATGGTTTCTCGAGTTCCTCTGCATCTCTGACCGTCAACGGACACAGAAAATCCCTGCCGGCGAAGATGGCGTACGGTATCCTCGTGGATACGGATGTCATCAAGAGCGCGCCGGTGAGATTCCTCTATTCCGGCGTCGGTGATATGGTTGCCAAGATCTCTTCGACATATGACTGGCAGCATGAAGAAGATAAGGGCTATGATGAGGTCAACGACTTCGCATTTATGATCGCGAAAAAGGCGGTCAACTCCTTCGTGAGAACACCTTTTGAGTCCATGAATGAAGATCTCTTTCTAAAAGAACTTCTGGACTCACTTGCGATGAGCGGTGTGGCAAATGAGATCGCGGGATCGAGCGCGC
>DFFH01000117.1:0-22080 GCA_002368805.1 Mageeibacillus sp. UBA3781
CGGCGGCCACCCCGGCAGGGAGCGGTTTTGACGCGAGCGGTTACACCGAAAGAGAGCTTGAGATCGTGCGCGCGGTTGCCGATGGCCTTTCCAATAAAGAGATCGCAGGCAAGTTATTCATCTCCGAAGGCACGGTGAAAAACTACATCACCTCGATCCTTGCCAAAGAAGGACTATCGCACAGAACAGCACTTGCTGTTTACTACATTACGGGGAAAAAGTGATGGTGGTCATCACGATATAAACTGATGGGAAAAGAGAGGAAAGCAGAAAATGGGTATTGAAGATTTCTTAAGTTCTGGAAATATGAGACTTGATCAGCAGCTGAAGTTCACCGCGGAGATCGATAAGATGACGAGCGTGTATCGAAGAACGATGCTGATCTCCGGGATCAGAAATGAGAATGATGCGGAGCACTCGTGGCACATCGCCGTCATGGCGTTGCTTTTCAAAGAGTATTGTGTCGAGGAACCGAACGTGGAGCGCGCCATCAAGATGTGTGTTGTCCATGACCTTATCGAGATCTATGCCGGCGATACCTTCGCATACGATGTAGCAGGAAACGCGAGTAAGGCAGAGCGCGAGGCCGCTGCAGCGGATAAGCTTTATGCCCAGCTCCCTCCGGAACAGGGTGCCGAGCTTCGTGCCCTCTGGGAAGAATTCGACGCGATGGAAACGGTGGATGCGAAATACGCGGCATGCCTAGACCGCACGCAGCCGCTCCTGCATAACACACTTACCGAGGGCCACACATGGCGAGATGGCGGGGCTATCCGCGCTCAGGTGGAAGAACGCGCGCACATCGTCAAAGAGTTCATGCCGGAGGTCTATGACTGGATCATGAAAAACCTTGACCGTGGTGTAGAAAAAGGCTGGCTGAAAGAGTAAACCGAAGAGTTAAGAAAAAGAGCATTGGGGTGCTTTTATGGAACTGAAAAAGACTAGGGCAAAAAGTCGTCGTTTCCTGGCATTTACACTGGCACTGGTGTCGTGTTTGTGTGTGTGCATATCCACTGTGTTCGCAGATATAGGTCCGAAGCCTAGCGTGTTTGTGACGATAAAGAACGCTCCTTCAAAGGATTATTATGTTGCTTTTCTCTATTATGACGAGTACTCCATCAATCCCAAGTTTTCTTATGACGAGGAGCTTAGCGAAGAAGAGAATAAGGCAATACAGACCATTTTCAATTACAACGAAGATTGGTTCAACTTGTACTCTATCAATAATCGCAAGTTTTATAAGAGATCTTCGGGACAAGACGATGAAGAGTTCGAGTTTTTTCAAGGCTCCGGAACGTTTAAAATCATGGTCGTCACTTTGGACGGGCAGGTCCAAGTCAGTAATGCGATCAGAAGTAACAGCTTGCATTTTCATTGCATATATGACTGGAAGACAAATACTCTGATGTCGTTCCCGCTTTTCAGTTCAATACCTCAACTGGTGATTGAATCACTGATCTGTTGCGCGATCACGGTTTTGGTCGAGTATCTTATTCTTCTGCTGTTTAAACTCGATCACTACGATAACATAAAGCCTGTTATTGTCATTAACCTCATCACCCAGGCTTTGTTGTTTGTTTTCAATATCATAATATTCTTGGCAAAGCCGGGAATTGACTACAATAAGGCATTTATGTGCATGGAGTTTGTGATTCTGATCATCGAGGCTTTCTGGTACGCTAAGAAACTAAAGACTGTTTCGACAGAAAAAATATCTGTTCCGAGGAATATCATCTACGCGGTCGTTGCAAACTTTGTGACCGCTTACGGAATAAGTCTCATATTCAGAAGCTTTTCGGTGTTCTTCTGAACAGGCGACGGAAAATGTGGGGGATTCACTTTTCCTCTGACAGCAGACGCAGGATCTCCATGTATGTTTCAGCAGTGGCGGATTCCCAGCGCTTGCAGGTCCTCTCGGCGACTTCCTCGGACGGAGCCGCCATACGGAGCGCGAACGTAGTTGAACCGCGCTCGATCAGGCGAAGATCGACGTACCATGTTCCCTCGTCATCCGGGGCATACTCGGCATATACGCTCTGCGACTCATTGGTATCATGAACCCAGTTACGGGATGCGGAAGTCAGATAAGCGCGGATCCCGGCAGGGACAGAGGGGAGAAGACGTGCGAGGATCTCGGTGCCTGAAGGCGTGATGTCACAGCTTAGGACCGTCTTTCCGGAGGCATCCTTACGGAGTTCGCCCTTTCTTTCTCCTTCGGTCATCAGACGCTGCTCGAGAAGCTCGGTCTTTGCCTGGGAAAAGAGAAAATAGTCCATATAGAGAGATTCCATGGCGCAGTCCATCAGCTGTGAAGACGGGATACCGCTTACCTTCGAGAGGATGAACAGAATAATGATCTTGGCATTTGGCAGATCTGTATTGGCCATTGAGATTCTCCTAAATAAAAAAAGATGTAGTTCATTATACGATATTTTCCACCTCGAAAAAAGCACTGTTAACTTAACCGATTTCGATTTCATTTTTTCTTGATAAATGTCAGAAAGCGTTATTTTTTAGAAGATTATTAGCGCAAATTGAACATATCTATAGCAATTTTGACAATTCAGACGGAGTTTTAATGCTATACTATACGCGGTGTGAGGACACCGAATCTGACATAAATGAGAATGAGGAGAACAAATTTATGATTAGTCTTGATACTTCCAACATTATGCCTTTTATTGCCGAAGGCGAGATGGAGAAGATGCTGCCGCAGGTTGAAGTGGCACACAACATGATCCATAAGAAGACCGGCCCCGGCAGTGATTTCCTTGGCTGGGTAGAGCTTCCCAGCAAGTACGATAAGAATGAATTCATCCGCATCCGTAAGGCGGCGGCGAAGATCCGTAAGGATTCCGATGTCCTTCTCGTTATCGGTATAGGTGGTTCCTACTTAGGTGCAAGAGCTGCGATCGAGCTTCTTTCCCACTCTTTTGCTAATGTGGCACAGAAGAAAGTCAGAAAAGCTCCGATGGTACTGTTCTGCGGTAACTCCATCAGTGCAACATATCTTGCAGACCTGATGGATCTTCTCGAAGGTAAGAGAGTTTCCGTCAACATCATTTCCAAGTCCGGTACTACAACTGAGCCGGCGATCGCTTTCCGTATCATCCGCGCTTACATGGAAGAAAAGTACGGTAAAGAAGAAGCCCGTCAGCGTATCTACGCGACAACAGATAAGGCAAAGGGAGCCCTGAAGGGTCTTGCTACCAAGGAAGGCTACGAGACCTTTGTAGTTCCGGATGACGTCGGAGGACGTTTCTCCGTTCTTACAGCCGTAGGTCTTCTGCCGATCGCTGTTGCAGGTATCGACATCCGTCAGCTTATGACAGGTGCAAGAGATGCATCCCGTGACTTTAAGAAGGTCGATCTGGAGAACGATTGCTACAAGTACGCTATCGCAAGAAACTGCCTGCTGCGCCGTGGTTACACCACAGAAGTCATGGTCAACTACGAGCCTTCTTTCCACTACATGACAGAGTGGTGGAAGCAGCTCTACGGTGAGTCCGAGGGTAAGGACGGCAGAGGTATTTTCCCGGCAGGCGTGGATAACACGACAGACCTGCACTCCATGGGTCAGTACATCCAGGATGGTAAGAGAATGCTCTTCGAGACGGTTGTTGTTATCGATAAGGCACGCCGTTCCTTCACGATCCCGAACGATCCGGAGAACCTCGACGGCCTGAACTTCCTGTCCGGTATGGATATGAACGAAGTTAACCTCAAGGCAATGCAGGGTACTGTTCTTGCTCACGTTGACGGTAAGGTTCCGAACCTCATCATCCACGTTCCGGAGCTCAACGAGTACTGGCTCGGCCAGCTGATCTACTTCTTCGAGAAGGCCTGCGGTATTTCCGGTTACCTCAATTCCGTAAATCCGTTCAACCAGCCCGGTGTAGAAGCTTACAAGAAGAACATGTTCGCTCTTCTCGGTAAGCCGGGTTACGAGGCTGAGAAGAAGGCTCTGGAGAAGAGACTGAAGAATAAGTAATCGCTTCTTCCAGTAAAACAAATCGGATATGAAAAAGAGGGCTGTCCCGGGAAGCCGGACAGTCCTCTTTCTTTGCTCAGAATGTTTTCTGTTCTTATACTTTGAACGTTTCCGCCTGTTTCGTATTTCCTGTTGTGCGGGAAAGAATCGTAAGGATCAGTTCGACTGCGCAGAACAGGGTGTACCCGAGAATGAGGAATTCGCCGCGGAAGCGAAATAGATCAAAAACATGCGATTCATAGGCGCCAGAGGAATTTGTGGAATAGAGAAGATACATGAGACCTGTTCCGGCGATGCCGGTGATCGAGAGGATCAGATGTGTCTTTTGATACTTTTTAGGATCATCACGCCATTTAGAGAAAGCGGTGATGCCGAGAGCCAGAAGAAGAATCCCGTGAAAGAAGATCAAGCCGCATGATAGAAACAGAACCAGTGCTTCGGTGATCAGCTCGTGGTCTTTTCCAAAGCTTCCAAAGAACAGTTCGAGGATAGAGAGACCTCCGATAAGTCCGCAGAATGAAAATGCGTAAACAAACGCGATGATATTGGTGATTAAGTTTGCAATCTTGAATCCTTTCATGATAGAGACTCCTTTCGCGTGTATCGTAGCGCAAAGAGATAGTATTGGCAAGATTTGCCGAAGAAGGGTATGAGGAGAAAAGACATGTCAGCTTTTTTGCTGTAAAATAGGAGAGATGATAAACAAAGGAAAGTGCATATCGCGAATGAAACAGTATCCTGTACCGCTAAGTAAATCTGACTTGATGTCCGTTGAGAGCCCGGCCCGCTATGTGGGCGGAGAGTTTAATGCTGTCATCAAAGAAGATATGATGGAAGAACTTGAAAAGACAGGGAAGACCTCCTATGTCCGCTTCGCTTTCTGCTTTCCCGATATCTATGAGATCGGCATGAGTAACCTTGCTCTTCAGATCCTCTACCACGTGCTGAATGAAAGTGATTTTGTCGCGTGTGAGCGTGCGTTTTCTCCGTGGCTCGATATGGATAAGATCCTTCGCGAAAAGAACATCCCTCTTTATTCCCAGGAGACGAAGACGCCGCTCTGCGACTTTGATATCCTCGGATTCACGCTCGGCTATGAGATGTGCTACACCAATGTCCTGCAGATGATGGATCTCGGAAAGATCCCGCTTCTTGCAAAGGACAGAGGCGAGGATGATCCGGTCATCTGCTGCGGTGGTCCGTGTGCATATAACATCGAGCCGATGGCGGATTTCTTCGATATCGCAATGATGGGCGAAGGAGAGGATATGATCCTCGAACTGTCTGAAAAAGTCCGCGAGTATAAATTGTCGAAAAACACCGATCACCCGATGACACGGAAGGAGCTTCTCCGTAACTGCGATGCCATCGAGGGGATCTATGTTCCGTCCCTGTACGAAGTGTCTTATTACCCGGATGATGCATCGGCAAAAGCAGCCGGTGCCCCGGCATGCGGAGCTCATGTTGTTCCGGCGGATGACGGTGTTAAGAAAGTCATTAAGAAGCGCATCATCAAGGATCTTGATACCTGCACATATCCGACAGCACCGGTCGTATCAAATCTTCGTGTCGTGCATGACAGATCGTATCTCGAAGTTTTCCGCGGCTGTATCCGCGGCTGCCGTTTCTGCCAGGCGGGATTCATCTACCGTCCTGTCCGTGAAAAGTCGGTTGAAGTTCTCTGTGAGCAGGGAAGACAACTCGAGCAGAATACCGGATACGATGAGATGGGACTTCTGTCACTGGCAACATCTGACTATACAAGATTTCCGGAACTTGCCGAGAATCTTCTTTCTACATTTGAAGGACATCACACGAGCCTTTCACTTCCGTCACTGCGACTCGATTCTTTCTCTCTGGATCTTATGGAGAAGGTGCAAAGTACACGTAAATCCGGTCTGACTTTCGCACCGGAAGCAGGTACGCAGAGACTGCGTGATGTCATCAATAAAAACATCAGAGAAGAAGATATCTTCTCTGCACTTCGCCTCGCATTTATGGGCGGCTGGAGCACGGTAAAACTCTATTTCATGCTGGGTCTTCCAACAGAGACCGATGAGGATGTTCTGGGGATCGCTGATCTTGCCAAGCGGATCGAAAAACTCTATTTCGATGTCGGAAGAGAGACGGGACAGAAGATGCGCCGTCTCGATATCACTGTATCCACTTCTCTCTTTATACCGAAGCCGTTTACGCCATTCCAGTGGGAGCCGCAGAACAGTAAGGAAGAACTCATCCGCAAGCAAAGACTTCTGAAAGATAATCTGCGTTCCAGAAATATCCGCTACGCTTGGCACGACTTTGATTCTTCCGTATGGGAAGTCGTCCTTGCCAGAGGAGACAGACGTCTCGGTCCGGTGCTCCTTGAGGGTTATCAGTCCGGTCTTTTCTTCGATGCATGGGACGATCACTTCCAGCTCGGAAAGTGGGTCGAGATCCTGGAAAAGCACGGCATGAAGATCGAGGATTTTGCCAGAGAATTTTCGGAAGAGGAGATCCTCCCGTGGGATCATGTAAGTGTCGGTGTAAATAAGATATTCCTTCTCTCCGAGCGCCATAAGGCGCATGCGGAAACGACCACCCCGTCCTGCCGTGAACACTGCTCCGGCTGCGGCGCCGCATCATTCGGCGCCGGTGAGTGCTTTTCAAAGAGAAACACCGCGTCCGCCGGCTGTTCCGGCACCGGCGAAGAAAAAGGTTCCGGGAAAGAAGGTGATGTCTGATGCTGCAGAGTGAACGCGCAAAAATGATGACGATGCAGGAGCATCAGACGGCATATGTACAGCGCTGCAGTTTTGCAAGAAGCGGCGCGACGGTTTACCTCGGCCATCTCGATCTGATGACATGCTTCGAGAGAGCCTGTAGAAGAGCCGGTCTTCCGATCCTCTATTCACAGGGATATAATCCGCGCCCGATGATGGTCTTTGCACTTCCTTTAGGTGTAGGTATCGAGACGCGCTGTGACTATCTGGACGTTTCCCTGAAGTGTCCCTATGACGCCTATAAATTCACCGAAGAACTCAATGCATTTCTTCCTGACGGGCTTCGCATCATAAAGTCCAAAGAGATCCCGGAACCGAAGGACAGTATCATGTCGATCGTAACGACGGCATCTTACCGCTTCGAAGCGAAGGGGATCCGTGAGGCGATGGAAAAAGCACTTTCCGAAGAGACTCTGATCGTAACGAAAATGGCGAAAGGAAAGGAGAAGCAGACGGACATCCGGCCGCTGCTGATCTCTCTTTCACAGGCCAGTGACGGCGATCCGGACAGTGTGGAATTCTATGCATTTGCCGGCTCCGAAAGAAACGTAAGACCGGACCTGATCCTAAGCAGTTTAAGCAAGTACTGCGGCATGGATCCTGATCTTGCCGAGAACGCGAGAGTGATCCGTACAGGTCTTTTTGCCGGAGAGTATCCGCGTATTACGCCGATCGATGAAGTCGAGGTCCGTCCGCTTCAGTAAAGATGCAGGCTTTTTGCATGGGGGAAACCGCGGAGCCGGGGGGACAGAGAATCGCTCTGCATTTGTATTTTCGAGCCGGTTCGTGTAAAATTACTACGTATGTCAATGGGGGTGGACGAGATGGAACCGATTGAGAAAGATTTCGCGGAAAGCCTTTTAAGTATTTTCGACAATGTTCTTCTGACCGAGGAAATGGCCCTTTCGAAGGGTTATTTTTCCGATCTTTCCATCGCCGAACTTCACACGATCAATGCGATCGGCCCGTATGAGGCCAGAACGATGACCGAGACGGCAAATATCCTCGGAATCACGATCGGCACGCTGACTGTTGCAGTGGACCGCCTGGTAAAGAAAAAGTATGTCGAGCGCCAGCGCGATACGAAGGATCGCCGTATCGTCAGGATCTCCCTGACACGTCAGGGAAAGCTTGCCTACCGCATGCATTCCAAATTCCATAGAGTTCTTGCCAAGAGAGTTTTTGATCCGCTTTCCGAAGAAGAGAGAAAGATCCTGACAAAGACGATCGAAGAGATTGATGCATTTGTTAAGGAGCAGTATAAAAAGTACAGCAACGGCGAACAGTATAAGAAGATCGTCCGTGATGATACGGAGGTATAAAAATGGCAGACTCGAAGAATAAGAAGATGGAAAATGCCGTTTCTGAAGAGAAGAATACCCCGAAGGGAACACCTGCCCGCGAAGACATCTTTGATGTAGTAACGGAAATGCTGTCTGATCTCCTGAATATGGAGAAGTCATCTTTTTCCGATGAAACGATGATCTTTGAGGAACTGCCGCTTGATTCGCTGCAGCTCTATGAGCTGGTCGTCGATCTGGAAGAGCGCTTCGAGCTCCACATCTCTGATGAAGCGATCGAGAAGATCAGATCTATTGGAGATGTCGTGGATATGATCTACGAAGCAGGCAATTACTAAGAAGTAGCAGGACTCCCCAATTGCAGTACATATTCATCGTGAATTCGAATATACATAAGAGACGCAAAAAGGCTTTGGAAAAAGCGATCGCGGCTCTGCCTTCTGATTTTAGGAATCACTCGGAGATCTTCTATACCGATCATCCGAATCATGCGGAAGAACTGGCGGTTACAAATTCTGAAAAGTATGGCTCCGAGTGTATTATCTTTGCCTGTGGCGGAGACGGTACCGTACATGAGATCGCAAATGCTCTGGCATTCCGCAGTTCTCCAATGGCGGTCATTCCTCTGGGTACCGGTAATGATTTTGCAAGGACACTGTATCCCAGGGAGATCTACAAGGATCCGCTCTCTGTGCTGAAAAAACTGGAGAGCCCGATGATCCGCTCCATCGACCTGTTCCGAATCGACAGTTATGACTTTATGGGGAACCATCTGCCTATGTGGAGCCGGTATAGTCTGAATGTCGCTTCTATGGGACTGGATACACTTGTTCAGGCCAAGGCGAAAAGAATGGTAGCGAAGCATCCGAAGAGCCTTTTCTTCCGGAAACATGCCTATTCCATCGCTGCGGTATCCTGCCTGCTGAACGGATGGCGATTTAAGATGGATTACTCGATCGAGCTTGAGACCGGTGAGATGATCGAAAAAAAGAACGTGGACTATTCTCTTGTAAGTATCTGCAACGGACGCTACTATGGCAGCGGTTTCTGCCCGGCGCCCGGAGCGTCTGTCGATGACGGTGTGCTCGATGTGTGTATCGTCGATCACATGTCCAGAGGAAAAGCCTTTTCCCAGCTGATGAAGTATAAAAAGGGAAAACACGTGGGCCAGAAAGGTTTTTCTTTCTACCGGTCCACAAGTGGCATCTTTACTTCGCTGAACAGTAATATGCAGATGCAGGGAAACTATGACGGTGAGGATTTCTTCGGACACAAGGTGCGCTATGAGGTCATCCCGTCGGCGATCCAGATGGCATTCTTCACGGAATAGTGCTTTTCGATAAGTATCTAAAACGGTAAAAAGAAAGGCTCCTTTGAGGAGCCTGATTTATTGAAGGTTAACGTCCTTTTTCTCCATTTCCTTCATCCAGGTATGGATCGCATCTGTCATCTTATGTGCATCGCGATCGAACTCGGAAGGGAGCATCGGTTTTCCGAAATGGATGGTGATCCTTTTTCTTCTGTGATTCTTCTTATCCCAGGTCTGAGGTCTCTTCATGTGACGGGACCATACCTGATAACCGCCTTCGATATAGACGGGAAGAAGAGGAGCATCTGCCTTTACGGCGATGTAAGCGGCACCGTCTTTAAACTCACCGAGGTGACCGTCAGATGTTCTGGTGCCTTCCGGGTGAACGAGGATGATGTTGCCGTTCTCGACTTCTTTTTTCGCCTTGATAAGACCTCTTACCGGATTGCCGAAACGATCGACGGCGATACCTCTTCCGACGTGCATCATGACGCGTCCGAGACGGCCGTAATTTGTCTCGAGATCAGAAGCTGCGAGGGCACAGAATACTTTTCTGTGCTTTCTCGGAAGCATGCTCATGATCCACATGCCATCCGCATAGGTCTGGTGATTCGAGCAGATAACATACGGATGATCTTTCGGGATATTCTCCTTTTCTCCGGGACGGAGCTTGACGAGCATACGGGTGATCGCCATGGAAACGTGATACCAGAAGAACCCCGTGAATCCACGAGGCGTCGGGTACTTTTTATTCAGTTCTTCGACAGAGTGCGCCGATGCGGCAGAACCGCTTTCTTTCGATGCCATGACTTATACTCCTAATACCATTCTCTTCGCTTGATATGCTAGCCCACATTTATTTGAATGTCAATCAAGTATTCTATATATAATATGCTGTATTTTCACCCGAAAAGCACTGGAAATAGTGCAATTGTCCCATGCTAACGGAAATGCTTTGACTTTCAAAATATTTTCTGATAATCATAGACGAGCGGAAAATAAAGTGGTATCATCAATAATTGTGTACAGACGTAAAGCGTGTGGATGCAAGAACTTTTTACCGCTACGGAGGAACTATGTCGGGCATAGTCGGAAAACCACTGCATGAGGGCATTCGTTACGAGACGATGCGCGACCTTATTCTGGGTTCTAAAGAAAAGTACGGGACTCGTGACTCATTTATTTTCAGAAGAAAACCGAATGAGGCAGAGATCCATAAAACATATAATGATTTCGCATCGGATATCGAGTATCTTGCCGAGGCGATCCATCTGAACGGATTTGACGGAAGACATCTCGGTGTCGTCGGCGAGAATGCTTACGAATGGGTAGTTTCCTACTCTGCGATCTTAAGCTCCGGATCTGTCGGACTTCCTCTGGACCGTCTTCTTCCGGAACAGGAACTTGTCAGCCTTCTGGTACGAGGAAAGGTGGAAGTGCTTTTCTATCATCAGAAACATCACGAGATGATACTGGATATCGCGAAAAATGCGGAAGAGACAGGTGTGAAGGTACAGAAGTACATCTGCATGTGCACCGAGTATATCGCTTCCAATCTGGAGTGGCCGAAGGACGATGATCGTTTCGTGGACATCCAGGACTGGCTTTCCCAAGGAAAAGCGGCGGTGGAGTCCGGAAAGAGCTATATGCGTGAAGTGAAGATCGATCCGGAAGAGACAAGGATCATCCTTTATACATCCGGAACGACAGCCATGAGTAAGGGCGTCATGCTCTCTCATAAGAACATCATGACAAATGTGTATGCGATCAGTACGATCCTGACCTTGAATCCGGGAGAAAGAGTATTCTCCATTCTTCCTTTGCACCACACATTTGAAAATACATGTGAATACTTCATGATGGCCAGAGGCTGCTGTATCTGCTTCTCTGACGGCCTTCGTTATATCGTCAAGAACCTCAATGAGTGGCACGTCGAGGCCTGTATCTCTGTGCCGCTTCTTTTCGAGAATATCCACGGCAAGATCAAGGCCGGTATTGCAGAATCCGGTAAACAGGGACTGATCGATTTTATGATCCCGATCAGTAATTTTCTTAGAAAGTTTAAGATCGACCTGCGCCGCGTGCTGTTCTCGTCAATTATTAAGAAACTGGGCGGACACCTGCGCTTGATCGTTATCGGCGGCGCCGGCATCGCGAAGAATTATATCGAGGATTTCAACAACTGGGGATTTGAATTCCTGATGGGATACGGACTTACCGAGACTTCTCCGGTTATTGCCGTTACGACGACGAAGTATAATGTATATGGTAGTGTCGGACGCCCGCTGACAGGAATCGAAGTAAAAATTGATACTGACAGTCCCAAAATTGGGACAGTAGGTGAGATATTATCTAAGAGTGACTGTGTCATGCAGGGTTACTATGAGAATCCGGAAGCTACGGCAGAGGTGCTCGAAGAAGATGGCTGGTTTCACACAGGAGATATGGGCTTCCTTGATAAGAAAGGATGCCTGCATATCACCGGACGTGTGAAGTCCATGATCGTTCTGACGAATGGTAAGAAGGCATTCCCGGAAGAGATGGAGAGCCTTCTGAACAATATCCCGGGCGTAAAGGAAGCTTTTGTCTGGGGGGCGAAGGATGAAAAGGATGCAGTGGATATCTGCGCCAAACTCCTTATCGACCGTCAGGTGATCGGTGAGAATCTTCCGATCCCGGATACTACCGCAGGAGATAATGCGGTACGGGAATATCTGAGTGCGAAGATGAAAGAAGTTAATCATCAGATGCCGTCGTACAAAGCGATCCACTATTTCGTCTTCTCGGAGACCGAGATGGTGAAGACTACGACCCTGAAGGTCAGACGCCCTCAGGAGCAGAAGGCGATCGAGGATCAGCTCGAGAAAGCCGGTACGACAATGAAAGCAGCGAACGGACAGAATCTGGATACCCTCTAATCAAAAGGAGGTAGATACCATGGCGTTTCATTTGCTTTACGGCGAACATCCCGTCTCGCTTATTGATTCGTGTCTTTCGAAGATCTGTGATGAGGCCGTGAGATGGCCGACCCGTCGCGGGTATATTATTGTTCCCGAGAAGATGAAGGCGGAAGTGGAACGCCGCTATATCGAGATCCTTCAGGAGAAGAAGGGCGGTAAAGGCAATGATGCCGCGTTCATGATGATCGATGTCGTCAGTTTCTCTCGTTTTGCATTCCGTGTACTCAGTGAGGCCGGAGGTATGGGTGGAAAAGCACTTAGCCCTGCCGGAAGAACGATCCTGATCCACCGTATCCTGTCAGAGAATAAAGAAGAATTCCCGGTACTCGGAAGCTTTGCCGAGCGCGTCGGTTTTATCTCTGAGATCGATGAAGTACTGGGAGATTTCTACCGCTATGGTGTAAGCGGCCCGATGCTCGAAGAGATGGATCTGTCTGAAGAAAGTCCTCTGACGGCGGGGAAGATCCGTGATTTCGGACATCTTCTTACCAAGATGGATCAGCTCCGTGAAGAACTCGGTTTTGCCCCTGAGCGTGATACTATGAAGCGTCTTGACGAGGTGCTGCGTCTCTTTAGGGAGGATGCCCCGGAGACGAAAACGTGGCCGCTGAAGCGACTGGCTTTCCTTCGTGATTGTTCCTGCTGGATCCTGGGTTTCGGAGAGACCAGAAACTTCACTCCGGAGGAGTATAACATTGTTACAGATCTTGCCGCTGTAGCCTCTAAGGTCACTCTGACCTGTGTCGCCTCTTCGGACAAGCCGGAGGAGATGGGGGATGATATCGGCCACTTCGGAGAGAAGACGATACGTTCGATCCTTAAGGAATTTGTCCCCGCATCTTCATGTAAAACAGGCCCTTCGGAACGCCGCGCGCCGTCGCTGTCGGTCCTGTCTTCGGATTATGCATCCCGCTCCTGCAAAAAGAGGCCGGATCTGGATCTTCCTGTGGAGATCAAGGTATTCCATCAGATCCAGGATGAACTGGAGTATGTCGCTGCACGGATCAAGGAAGCTGTGCAGTTTCAGGGACTCAGTTATCGTGATGTCACTGTCGTCATGTGTGATCTGGAGAAGTATAGTACCAGTCTGCATGCTGCTTTTTCCAAGTACGGACTGGATGCATTTGTCGATGAAGAACAGCCGCTGATGGGGACGGTCTGGATGCAGTATCTTACATCCATCCTGGATATTTCTTCTTTCCGCTGGGATACTTCTTCGGTGCTCTCTTATCTGAAATCAGGATTTGTTCCTGTCGATATGGAGACAGTCCAGCGTTTCGAGAATTTCTGCCTGGCACACGGTATCCGGAATAAAAAGAAGATGCTTTCCTGTGAGAAGTATGTCTCTACCATAGCGGAAAAGCAGGTGGTAAAAGAGATCCTTCCCGTTCTTCTTAAGACGGCGGACGAGATCTCTTCAGTAGAGAAAGCGAAGACCTGTAAAGAACGTGCGATCGCGCTTCATGACATGATCTCGGATAAGAGAAAGCACGTCGAGTACCTGGTCGATGAGTGGCAGAAGGCAGGGAACCAGCAGGCGGCTCTGGCGCTTGCGCTCTCCTATAACTACTCGGATGACGCGCTGAATACCATGGCGAATGATCTCGGAGATTTCCCGATCAGTCTGGTAAATTTCCGCGATGCTCTCCTTTCCGCACTTGAGAGTAAGACCCTTGCGGCTATTCCTTCTTATGTGGACCAGATCACGATCACCAAGCCTTCGGCGGCCTACCGCAGAGCCTGCCGGATGATGTTTATCGTGGGATCCGAGAGAAAGAATTTCCCGTTTACTTCCCCGTCGGAAGGTTATCTGAAGAATAAAGAAAGAAACATCATCTCCGAGAAGCTTTCGATTGAGTTTCCGAACCATGCGAAGGATCAGGCATATTCTGATTTTTTCACCGCATATGCACTTCTGGATGCACCGACGGACCGCCTGATCTTTACGATCCAGAACTCTGTCGAACCTTCTTCAGTGATCACGTTCCTGAAGGACCAGTATCCGAAAGTAATGCCGGAGATCCTCGATCATCTCTCGTCTTCTGATCCGCGTGTTCTTCTCAAAGAGAAGATGGAAGACTATCTTAGAGAGGTCCTTTCCCGGCCTGTTCCGGAAGAACCGGATCCGGAATATGACGAGGCGGTCTATATCTGGAAGAAGTATTTTTCTTCTTCGGATCTTTCATTTGAGGACAAAACGGATACCTCTCTTCTTATCCCGAAAGAATTGATGGATCAGCGGTATCACGACAAACTGCTCATGAGCGTTTCTTCTGTTGAGAGTTACCTTTACTGCCCGTACCATTACTTCTGCGAGAAAGTCCTGAAGATCGATGAACGGCAGATTCAGAAGGTGCAGGCTACGGAGATGGGATCTCTTGCGCATACTGTGATGGAAAAAGCACTGACAGAGTTCCGTGATGAGTATAACCGTGCATCCGATTCCGAGAAATCCGAAGTTCTCGAAAAATACAGAAGAAAAGATAAACTTTCCTGGAGCCGCGATATTCTTCATGAGGCACAGGAGCAGACCCGCTATGCATATTGTGATGATCCGGCTCTTAAAATGGAGGCGGATACGAAGCTTCTTTCCGGAACCGCAGAGACGCTTAATATGATCTTCAGCAATCTTGATCCGGAGAAGTCTATGCCTTCGCATTTTGAGTGGAAGTTCGGTTCTGATAATGTTCCGGGATATGATCTGCCGCTGTCTGACGGCCGCGTCGTTACTTTTACCGGAACGATCGACCGCATCGATGTGAACGAAGCCGAGAAACGGTTTAATATCCTCGACTATAAGACGGGAAATAAGAAGATCGAATACGATATGCTGTATTCCGGTGCGAGTGTGCAGCTTCCGGCCTATCTGCTCGTATATTATTCCCAGCATCCGGAGCTCGCTCCGGATGGTATCTCGTATATTCATGTTGCGAGAGTCAAATCGAGAGGAAAAGGAATGGATGAGACACTTGATCCGGAAGTGGTTGCCAAGGATCACAGCAAGGCTGTTTCCGACACCTTTGGTCCGTCCGGATATGCATTGTCCGCTGACCCTTCCGATATGAAGAGGATGGGAGAGTTTGCTCTTTCGCATGTTCGGGAAAAATGCGAGAAACTCTATGGCGGCCATTTTGATGCTACACCGGCAAAGCTTAAGAAGAAACCTCTCATGAAATGTACGGATTGCGAATATAACCAGATATGCAGCGGAAAGACGGAGTCGCCGGCATATAATTATCTGCCGACGATGGTTCCGGTCAAGGGTGAGGATGGAAAAGATCTGAAGAGCTCAGCTCTTTTCTTCGCGAATATTAAGGAAAAGGAGGAGTGATCATGGGACTGAGTATTGAACAGCAGAAAATAGTGGACGCTCCTTGCGGTAATATTCTTGTCAGTGCGGCGGCGGGCTCCGGTAAGACTACCGTTATGACTGAAAGAATCGTAAAACGGATCCTCGACCGTGAACTCTCCGTGGAGAATGTTCTGGTCATGACATTTACCAATGCGGCGGCAGCCAATATGAGTGCCAAACTCGAGAGGAAACTTCGCGAAAAACTGGCGGAAACGGCGGATAAAGAGACAAGAAAGTATTTAAGTGAGCAGATCGCGGCACTGCCATCTGCCTATATCTCGACGATAGACTCTTTCTGCTCGCGTGTGATCAGTAATTTTTCCGCGCAGAGCCGGGATGAGAACGGGAAACTGCTTCTTGAACCGAAGAGTATGATCATTGATGAAGTGCATGCGAAGAAGCTTCTTAACGAATCTTTTGACGAAGTGTTTTCGGATGCGTATTCACTTGCGCAGAAAGTGGAGGATGATCCGAATCTTTGCTTGAAAGTCATGCCGCTTTCGGATGAGGATAATCTTCTCGGAGGACTTATTTCTTCCGAGCTCACATACGGAGAGTGGGCACGTTCTTTCCTATCGATGGTATCTGCGTTCGGAAGCGGACGGGACGATACGGCGCTCAAGGAAGATATGGCCGGAAAGCTCGGGTATCTGCGAAGCCTTCCGGACTATGAAAACTGGGTGAAGGAATCTCTTAAAAGGAAAAAGCAGGACAGTGTTGATTTTCTGTCTTCCGGGACATACAGGAAGATCATGCAGATCACTAAAGATGCGATAAGAAAAAGGATCGACGCGATCCCCGTTCTTATCGATATGATCCCTCGCGTTTCTTTCGTAAAAAAAGAAAAGGATAATATCGTCCGCCAGCAGGACTTCCTGGAGTGGTGCCGTTTCCTTGAGGAAAACGGCAGACGTGTACTGGATGATCCTTCTATGACATGGGATGAGATCTGTGATATCAGAAAGCGTATCCCCACAGAGAAGCTTCCGTCCTATACGATGAAGTCTCCCGAGCCGGAGCTTATCGCGTTTGACGATCTGGCCGGAAACTTCTATGAACTGGCATATATCCTGGCATATGCAAAAAAGACTGTAGCACTTGCAGAATCGATGAAAGAAGAGACCAGATATTTCTTCGGGAAAACTCTGGCAGAAATATCTTCGGAACTTCAGGAGATGTATCCGATCTATGAGAGATATTTCGAACTGGTTTTTGCAGCGGAGAAGATCTATCAGAAGAAAAAAAGACTGGAACATGGTATGGACTTCCCGGATCAGGAGCAGGTTGCTCTTTTGCTTCTTTCGAATCCGGAAGTATCCGGCTATTACAGAGATCTTTTCAGTGAGATCTATATCGATGAGTATCAGGATAACAGCGGCGTACAGGATGCTATCGTGCAGTGCTTCGCGAAAGATAATGTATTCTTTGTCGGCGATGTTAAACAGAGCATTTACCGTTTCCGTCATGCGAAACCGAAGATGTTCCTTGACCGCTGTGATCTGTATCGCGACGGACAGGAAGGTACGCTTTTTACTCTGAATAATAACTTCCGAAGTGTTCCGGGGATCCTTTCTTCTGTCAACCGGATCTTCTCGGGCATCATGAGCGAGGAATATGCGGATATCGAATATGATGATTCCCATGCACTGCATGCAGGACTTCCGGACGATCAGTATGCTCAGACATCCGGCGCAGATATTACCTTGATCCTGGCAAAAGATTCCGAAGAGATCTCTGACCCCGAAGATCAGGGGGATATGGATCAGATCCTTGATATGAAGGATGCGGAGAAAGTGCAGAAAGAGACGCTTATCATCGCTCAGAAGATCATGGAACTTCGCAAACTGAAAGATTTCTCGTACGAGCAGTGCGTGATCCTGACGACGTCTAATCGTGGCGCGATGGCAGCCTGTGATATTCTGATGAAGTCGGGTATCCCGGCGCAGGGACCGAATCTCGGAAATATACTGAATCATCCGGATCTTCGTATTATGCTGGATCTGGCAAGATTGACAGATAACATTTTCCAGGATATTCCTCTGGCCGGCATTATGAAGTCAAAGATCCGTCAGGCACGATTTACGGATGAAGATCTCATGAAGATCTATCTTTTTTCGGACAGCGGTGAATACAGGGATCTTCTATTCTGCGAGAAGGTGATCCGCTTTGCACAGGAAGCCGACACGGATCTTTCGAGGAGAGTTTCGGATCTTCTGGCATTTATCAATGACCTCCATACGCTCTCGATGCAGATGACCGTTACGAAATGGCTCGAGCATGTGTATGCCGCGACAGATTATCCGTCTTTCGTGCGTACGAGAGAAAACGGGGATGCGAGATATTATGCGCTGATGACGCTGGTAACATGGGCGACACGTTTTGACATGGGAAGAAGATCCGGACTTCGTTCTTTTGTCAGCTATATTGACGAACTCGATCAGGGAAAGGATAAGAGTACGGAGATCGACCTGTCGGAACCTCTTGAAAATGTTGTCCGCTGTATGACGATTCATAAGAGCAAGGGCCTGGAGTTCCCGTATGTCTTCCTCTGTGGAATACAGAGTGCGAGAAATGCAGCAGAGTCTAATCTGATTCTTAGTGAGAAAGGTGATCTCGCGGCCAAAAGATTCGCCGAGAAGGAAGGCGTCGTTTATGAACCGCACGATTACTATATCCTTTCGCAGGAAGAGAAACGCGAGGCGGAAGCGGAGAAGATCCGTCTTTTGTATGTCGCGCTCACGCGTGCCGAGAAAAAAGTGTTCGTGATTTCCCTGATCTCCCGTACAACGGATGATGTGATCAAGTCCACCGAACCTGTGATCGCAGCTTTTTCAGAGCATGAGGAGAAGCTTCCGAAGCTTCTGATGTGTAAGCTGAAGACGCATCTGACGAAATTCCTGGCGGGACAGATACGGATACCCGGCTATCCGCTGAAGAAAGCAATTCTTTCGTCGGATCCGATCTACTATGGAGACCTGGATTTCAGCCGTGACGAACGATCGGAAGAGAGTACGGAAATAGCACTGATCTCCGATTCGATGGAGCATATCAGTAATCTGTATATCGAGAGTTCCCGTCCGGTCGTGGAAGCATATCGTGAAGCAAGAAATAGACAAGTCAGCTTCGAGATGCCGGATGACCGGAAAAAGTATCTGGATCTTCTTGATAAAAGCGTCCATGAATGGGCAGAGCCGGATCTTCTTCCTGCTAAGACGACAGTCAGCGAGATGAAGCGCCTTCTTTCCGAAGAGGCGGAACCTGATGAGGAAGAAAAGGTCAATTTCCATGCGGTCAATATGCGCGTCAAGGAATCGGAACAGAAGTGGAAAGACGGCGGATATACGGCATCCCAGCTTGGTACGCTCCTGCATAGTGCATGGCAGTATATCGATTTTACCGGGCTTCTCGAAAAAGGCGAGGATCCGGATTGGGATGAGGTGATAAAATCACTGGTTTCTCATGGCATGATCACCGCCGACCAGAAAAAGTATCTTCTTCCTTTCAAGGAGAACATGCAGATGTTCTTCCGATCTGATCTTGCAAGAAGAATGAGTGAGGCGGAGACCCGTACGGAGAATGGTCCGTATAGAGAGATCCCGTTTGCGCTGGCATGGCCGAATGAGAAAGAGGATTTTTCACTGGTTCAGGGTATGATCGACAACTGGTTCATCGACAGTGACGGAGAAGCGGTTCTGATCGACTATAAGTCCGACCGCCTGTCCGGTTCAGTGGAGGAGAAGAGAGAAGAACTGAAGAGCAGATATCAGGTGCAGCTGGATATGTACGCTAAGGCGATCACATCAGCTACCGGGAAAAAGGTGAAAGAGAAGATCATCTGGCTTATTCGCGACGGTCTTTCTTTTGAGTTCTGAGTTCGCGGAAGAACTGCTTGAGTAACTGAGAACATTCCTCCTCGAGGATGCCGCCTGTCGATTCAACATGGTGGTTGTGAGGGAGCTCGAACAGTTTGCTTTTAGAAAAGACAGCGCCGCCCTTGGGGTCATAGGCACCGAAATAGACATGGCGGATGTGGGACTGGATGATGGCGCCGGCGCACATATAGCACGGTTCCAGCGTCACGTACAGGTCGCAGTCGAAAAGATGCCAGGCGGAGAGTTTCCGGCAGGCCTTGGAGATACAGACCATCTCGGCATGAAGTGTCGCATCCTGCTTAGTCTGACGGAGATTATGTGCCCGTGCAATGATCTTTCCGTCTTTTACGATGACTGCGCCGATCGGCGACTCGCCGAGATCGTAGGCTTTCTTTGCCTCTTTGAGTGCGGAAAGCATGCATTTTTCGTGAAAAACGGCATCTGATGCGGTAGTTTTTGTCGTCAAGGGGAAACTCCTTATCATTCTTCCAAATATGTTTGGAAGATATTATTTAAGATTGTGCATTATTTTATTTGCACTTCCACCATAATATGTATATAATGTACTTTGCCTATATGTGGGATTATACCCTTTTGTAGGTGATCATGTAAAGGAAAAAAGAAACGAATGGCTACAGAACAAGGTATTTGTAAGAATTGCGGTTCACTGCTCATGGTGGACAGCAGAGATGAATTATGTGAATGTGTTTTCTGCGATTGTGTATTCCCCAGTGCGGAAGCAATTGCGATCTTTAATAACCCGGATGGAGTTGAGTTCCCGAATCTGCCACAGCCGAAGCGTGATAGCAAGACTGCTCGTCATGTTGTGACTCCGGTTTTCGAAAATGTTGTCGAGAAGGCGGTCAAGGTCGATCAGGCACAGAATAAAGAGACCAGAAAAGTCGAGAAACTCTTCGAGATCTCCCCGGATGATATCAAGGCACCGAAGAAAGTAAAGCGGGTCGTTTATATTACCACAGCTGTCTGTCTGCTGCTGGTTCTCGGTATTTCGATCCCGCTTAGTATCGTCCGTCATAAGCACAAAGCGAATATCTCCGATAATATTCAGCTTTGCGTAACTGCTGCGAAGATCAGCGTTGACACTGAATCGGATGACGGATATGCAGCCGGATATAAGCTCTTCGGACAGGAGAACAATAATCTGGCGCTCGTTTCGACAGATGACGTTACGGAAGAGCAGGTCGTAGAGGCATATAAGTCTTTCTGCGCTATCCGTGGTGAGGAATATGGTTATTCCGCTGATGAAGCTCGTTACTACAAGGGTGTAGTTCTTACTGTATATGCTCCGAATGGAAAATTTAAAATGGCGGGTGTCAAGGATGCCAGTGCTGACAAGATCGAGTTTACTGCCCCGGAGACAGAAACCTCGGAAGATGCGGCAGCTAGTTCCAGTGCCCCGGAGACAAGTGCGTCGGAAAGCAGCAAGTAAGGAATATCCGCTTTAGGAACGAGGATGTTACAGTTGGGCGAAAAAGCCCCGCAACCTGTAAGATGCAAGGAGGATTGCATAACGAATGGCAAGTGATTTTTCAACGATCCTGCAGAAACTGGAAAACCTGGCTAATGCCAGCAATAACAGCATTTCATCACTCGATGTGATGAATATTATCGAAGAACAAGACGGCGATCCGGATATGGTAGATAAGCTCTTTGATGAGCTGGAAGCCAAGGGTATCGCGATCGTAGCTGAAACAAGCGTAGAGGATGAGGCGATCCGGGATCTGAACCTGGATGCCAGTGCAACAGACGGAGCGGGTATGGATGATCCGGTCCGTATGTATTTAAAAGAAATCGGTAAAGTTCCGCTTCTTACTGCAGAACAGGAGCAGGAACTCGCTCAGAGAATGCTCGAGGGCGATGAAGAGGCAAAGGCCCAGCTCATCGAAGCAAACCTTCGACTGGTAGTTTCTATCGCAAAGCGTTATCTCGGACGTGGCATGCAGTTCCTGGATCTTATTCAGGAAGGTAACCTCGGTCTGATCAAAGCGGTAGATAAGTTCGACCACTCCAAGGGATTTAAGTTCAGTACATATGCTACATGGTGGATCCGTCAGGCGATCACCCGTGCTATTGCCGATCAGGCAAGAACGATCCGTATTCCGGTACACATGGTCGAGACCATCAACCGTCTGGTACGTGAACAGCGTGCGCTGATCCAGGAACTCGGCCGTGAACCTACCGTGGAAGAGATCGCAGAACGTATGAATCTTTCTGTGGAAAAGGTCCGTGAGATCCAGAAGATCTCTCAAGAACCGGTTTCCCTTGAAAAGCCGATCGGTGAGGAAGAGGACAGCCATCTTGGTGACTTCATTCCTGATGATGACGCGATGTCTCCTGCCGATCAGGTTGCTTATACACTTTTGAAAGAGCAGCTGCTCGATGCTATGAAGGGTCTGACCGCGAGAGAAGAAAAGGTACTTCGTCTCCGTTTCGGTCTGGACGATGGCCGTCAGCGTACTCTCGAAGAAGTCGGTAAAGAGTTTAATGTAACCCGTGAGCGTATCCGTCAGAT
>DFFH01000117.1:22128-76749 GCA_002368805.1 Mageeibacillus sp. UBA3781
GAGCGTATCCGTCAGATCGAAGCAAAAGCACTTCGTAAGCTTCGTCATCCGAGCCGCAGCAAGAAACTGAAGGATTATATCGATTGATAAGCTTCTTGTGCGAAAGGCGGGCACATGAAGAAACTTTCTTTCAAAACAGGATTCATGCCGAAAGATGGACTGGACTTCGTGCATCAACGTAAGTTTATGCGCGAAGCTCTTCTTGAGGTATGCTCTCCGAGAGAAGTTACGATCCCGATGAAACAGCACATAGGAACTCCGTGCGATCCTGTCGTTTCCGTCGGTGACGAAGTGGCGATGGGTGATCTGATCGGTGTCCCTTCCGACATGAACGGTGTTCCGGTTCATGCAAGTATTTCCGGAACAGTCACGAAGATCGATATGATCCGCCTTCCGAATAAGGTCAGCTGTAAAGCTGTCACGATCAAGAACGACCTGCGCCGGCGTGTTTCATCCAAGATCCAGCCGAGAAAAGACATCGCGAAACTGTCATTGTCTGATCTTTCCAAACTTCTTTGGCAGTCCGGAATATGTGGCATGGGTGGTGAAGGAGTCCCGACATACACCAAGTGCGTTCGAGCAGAGAAAATGGGTGTGGATACACTGCTGGTCAATTGTACCCAGAGCGAACCTTTTCTTTCCTGTGATCTTCATCACATCCGTGTAAATGCGACAAAAGTACTTCAGGGGGCGATGGCGCTCTCCGGTGTGTGTCGTGTGAAAAAAGTCATATTCTGCATAGAAGATATGTGGGAAGATGAGATCGCCGCTCTTCAGATGGCAGTAGATAAGACAAAAGAGCGCTACATGGACCGCAGTATAAGCATCCGGCTCTTTAAGACCCGTTTCCCGCAAGGATGCCAGCAGCTCCTTATAAAGGCGCTTTACGGAGTGGAGATCCCGCTCGGAAGAGAGCCGGAAGAAGTTGTAAAAGCAGTGCTTTTCAATGCATCGACCTGTTTTGCTTTCTCGGAGATGGTAGAGAAGAATCAGCCGCTTGTCTCCCGTATCGTGACGATCTCGGGAGATACGATCACCGGCCATAATGTCATGGTGCCGATCGGCACAAGTGTGGAAGAAATCCTGGAAAGAGTTCCGGGCGCGCACTCCGCGCAGAGGATCGCCTGGGGCGGAGCGATGACCGGTGTTGCGATCGGCAGCTTGAAGGTGCCGATCATTAAGACAACGACAGCGATCACGATTATCCGTAAATTCGAGCCGCCGAGACTGAACTGCATTCATTGCGGTACCTGTGTGGGCGCATGCCCGGTAGGCTTGTCCCCATATCTTCTGAACCGTTTGATCGAACTCGGACAGACGGAACAGATGGAAGCGGAATCCGTGGAACAGTGTATCGCCTGCGGTGCCTGCTCATATGTATGTCCTGCAGGTATCGAGCTTTCGACGAATATCGCAAAAGCAGCCCATCGGGCAAGGAGGAGTGCCACAAGATGAAGAGAAAACAGCTGGCTCCCCATATCCATGCCGATCAGCCGGCCGCCGAGCGGTATCTTTATGTGCTGGTGGCGCTGCTGCCTGCCTTTCTCGGTTCGGTTTTTTACTTCGGAGTCCGTATCCTTATTCTGGCAGTAATATCAATGTTCTGCTTCTTTATGAGTGATTATCTGATCTCCGAAAAGCTATATCCGGAACTTCCGTTCCATGTGGACTACAGTTCTCTTGTATCAGGACTTCTTCTGGTGCTGATGATCCCTGCTTCAACTTCGTTCTGGGCTGTGATCATGGCGGCACTTTTCGGCTCTGTCCTGGTAAAACAGGCTTTTGGCGGTGCAGGAACGAACGTGTTTAATCCGGCATTTGCCGCGAGAGCTTTTCTCGAATTTGCATGCCCGCTTCAGATGACGGCAAAAGAACTGCCATTTAAGAGTCTGTGGAACTTTTCATCACTGATTACGGGAAAACCCTGTAAAGAGGCACTTGCAACACAGATCCCCGCAGCAAGATGGCTGGATATTCTTTCCGGAAGGATGGTCGGCATGGCGGGGGTGACCTCGATCGTGCTTCTTTTCTTCGGACTTCTGATCCTTATGGAGAGAAAGCTTGTCCGCTATGAAGCATCCATCGCTTTCTTTGCCACGATCGTTGTCGGATATGTCCCGTTCTACTGGGATCATCTGAGCTTCTATCAATTCTTCGCATGGCTGTCGCTCGGCGGAATCATGCTGGTAGGAATATTCGCACTGAATGACTGCACAACGACTCCGATGGATCCGAGAGGCAGGATCCTCTTCGGCTTTGGGACCGGTGTTCTGACTCTTGTGCTGTACCGCTTCGGAAGCAGCAACTATGCGATGGTTTTCCCGATCCTCATGATGAATATGACGACACCTATCTTCGACAGATACCTGCGCCCGAGAGTATTCTCCAAGACGAGCTGGTTCCGGGAGGTGAAAGAATGACTAGATCTTTCTTTAAAGGATTATCTGTCCGTGCAGCTATATGTGTCGTGCTGAGCATTACATTTCTCCTGTCATGCCTTTGGTATCACCGGCGTGTCAGCCGCTCTCGTGAACAGGACGAGTACAGAGCAGAGTATGGATCTCTGCTTATGGCATCACAGTACCGTTCGCTGAAAACGGATGTACTGAAGAATCATCAGGATGTTAAGACAGTGTACAGTGCGTATGATGATTCCGGACGTCTTCTCGGATACATCGTGGATGTCGAGATGGAGACCGATGCAGGATATATTCATACTCAGATGAGTATCAGTGAAAGCGGAGAGAACCTTCTGAATATCCGCGTAGTGGAGGAAGATAACGAAGGACCGCACTTTTCGGATGAGGAGATGGAGATCCTCCGGGAACAGTTAAAAGATGCGAGAATCCCGGTCGCAGTCCGTCAGGATGTGAAGATCGATACTCCCTATAAGGTCGACTATGATCCGCTCCTGGGACTTCATGACGGCGTGTACTATGCCAGGAACGAAGAGGCCTCCAAGGACGGTTATACAGATTATTGCGAGATCGAGGTCAGCGGAGGCAGGATCATCCGTGTGACCTGGGATGCCGAAAATGAGCAGTCCCACACGACACGATCCAAGGACTCCATAAGCGGAGAGTATAAGATCTCCGGAAATATCTGGGCCGATCAGGCATACCGTCTGGAGAATCACCTGGTTCTGGTGCAGGATCCTGCAAAGCTTGCGATGAAGTCCGATGGAAAAACCGAGATCATCGATGGCGTGACTATTGATATAACGACTTTTGTCAAACTGGTCAACGCATGTATCGGGTACTCGCGCACTTCATATACGAAGGATATGTTTATTTCGGATCACGCATCGAAAGAGGATAAAGAAAACACGGAAGATACGACTCCGACCCCGACACCGGAAGCACAGCTTTCACCGGATCCTCAAGTTCCGACACCGGCTTCTGTTTCGGCGACCCCGGCTCCTACAAAAGCCCCATCGCAGATCGAAGTGATCGGTGGAGAAGACGGTGTGGTTTCCGGCGATGGTGCCAATGTCCTTTCGGATAGTGTAGATGGGATCCCAATGAGTGAGATCCGTGCATATATCGATGGCCTTCCGGAGGATAAGAGCCGCACGGCAGCGCTCCTGTCCACGGTCAATCAGGCATATAAATTCATACGTGAATACTTGAACTGGGTGGGTTGATATGACAGAGACGAAGTATATATCTTTAAAACAATATCGTATCTTCCTTTCCTTTGCACTGCTGCTGATCTTTACGACCGGTACGGTTCCGGCATTCTGCAGCGCGGTGGCGCAGACGGTCATCTTTGTCCTTATCAATCTGATCGTCTTTTCCCGTATTTCGAATAAGCGCGTCTGCTGGGGAATATTCCTTTCGGTTGCCGCGCTAATGGGTGAGGGAATGTATTTCCTTTCTCCGCTCCTTCCGAAAAGCTTCTATGGAGACGGTTTTTTCCTTCTTCCGGCATCGGCTTTCCTTTTCCTTCTGGCACCGATGTTTGACTATATCAATGAGGAGAGAAAAATCTCCGCCGTGGATTCGCTTCATGGCATTTTGTTCTATGTTATTTCAGGGATCCTGATCTCCGTGATCCGCGAACTCTTTGGTCAGGCGTCGCTTCTCGGAGTTGCTGTCCCATCTATGTCGAGATGGCAGATCCGTCTCTTTTCCCATACATCCGGTTCTGCACTTTTGGTCCTCGGGATCATGGTGATCCTGGCCTGGTGGAAGAATATGGATGAGGATGAAAGATGGATATTGGAGACATCGGAGAAAAAGTCGAAGATATACCGGCCGATCTCGGCAAAGACAGAGAAGCGGTTCATTCTTTTATTGATCTGTATCCTCGTATATGATCTTTTGTTTGGAGCGATCGGTGCGGCAGTGATCTACGCGGCTCCCGCGCCGTATAATAAGCCGGCTCACATTGTGGCGCTTTCGGCACTGACATCGCTTCTTCTTTTGACGCTGCTCATCAAGGTGTTCCGTCTGTCTGATGCGCTGGATGAATACTTCTATGTGCCGCTTCTGACTGTCGTAATGACTTCGACACCTTTGATCGTATATACCCGCTATCTGGATATTCCGGATTCCACAGCCGCCGCTGTGAAGATTGCCTGGTGGGCTGCTCTTATGGTGGGTGTGTGGCTGTTTACAACGGTGGTCGTTGCCTATATACGATCGATTCATGAAAGACTGATGTTTGGAAAACAGCCGAAATGTCTGGAGGGGATCCCGCTCGTCGTTCTGCATGTGCTTCTGGCGATGATCGTATTCATGCCCTGGACAGATGTTCTGGCGAGACTGTAATTGGAGGAAGAATAATGCAGGTCGTTATCACATGTCTTTTTGGACTGGAACACTACTGTGTGGAGGATCTTGAGAAAATCGGATATGGACGCGAGGAGATGACGGTTTCTGATGGCCAGATCCTTGTAGATACGACTCCTACGACGATGGCGGATGACATCGCGAGGATCTGTATCTGGACGCGAAGAGGAGAGCGTGTGCTTCTTTCGATCAATACTTTCCCGGCATCTGCATTTGAGGAGTTCTTCGACGGGTTTTCTGCGATGCGCTGGGAACAGTGGATCCCGAGCGGATGGGCGTTCCATGTGAACGGCTACTCCCGCGATTCCAAGCTGTTCGGCATTCCTGCCTGTCAGAGCCTTGCAAAGAAAGCAATCGTCAAATCCCTTCAGCGCGGACTTCATCTTCCGGAAGGAAGGATCATCGAGGAGAATGAAAAACTCGGAACCTGTAAGATCGTATTCGGTATCGTCAAGGATCAGGTCCGTGTCATGATCGATGTCACCGGAGCTGGACTGCACAAACGCGGCTACCGTCCGCTGATGCATGAAGCGCCGATCAAGGAGACTCTGGCTGCCGGTATGGTCAGCGCGGCACAGTACCGCTTCTTTGGAGAAGAGGCACTTGTCGATCCGTTCTGCGGCTCGGGCACGATCGTTATCGAAGCCGCGATGATGGCGCTCAATATCGCTCCCGGCCTGACTCGTCCGTTTCTTGGTGAGAAACTCCCGTATATCGGACTGAATGCATATGAAAAAGCAAAGAAAGAAGCCAGGGACATGGCAGATCTTTCACCGATGGATGACATCTATTTCTATGGCTCGGATATCGATCCGAAGGCTGTAGCTACGGCGCAGAAGAATGCCCGGGCTGCCGGAGTTTCTGATTTCGTACGCTTCCGTGTCGCGGATTTCCATGAACAGACACCCCGTGCACTCTATGGATGGACGCATCTGAAAAGACAGCTGATCCTCTGTAATCCCCCGTATGGCGGACGTTTGCTGACTCCGGAAAAAGCACATGAGATCTATACGGGGATCGCAAAGACGTATCTTGATCCACAGGGATATTGCAGAAAAGGGATCCGTCTTTCGGTGATCACACCGGACGACTCTTTCGAAAATGCAGTCGTTCGAAAAGCGGATAAAAGAAGAAAATTGTATAACGGTTCGATTCGCTGTCAATTAACAAACTATTATCGTCTTCCGCCGAGAGAAAATTAAACGACAATAGTCCACCGCTCATGGACACCTGAAATGTCAAAATATGAAAAAGAGTATTCCGAAAGCCCTTGAAACAAGGGCTTTTTCATGCCATGAAAACTTTTTGTGTTTTTCCGAAAACCCCTTGACAAAAAATGCACTGCCGAAATTTCGGCATTTGAAGAGGGTGTTTCCCGAAAATCCTTGTCTTTGAGTTATCCACAGAGTTTTCCACATTTTCCACAGGTTTTATTGTTCATGAACATGGGAAAACAGTGGAAAACTTTGATGGACAAATCTTTTTCAAGACGATTCATTTGCTTTCATTTCTCCGAAAAATGAAAGTTCAAAAAAGACTGAACTTCTACGTTCATATAAGGCGTAATCTGATATAATAAAGAGAAATAATTGTAAGGTTTAGGAAGTATCAGGTATGACGGATTTTGAAACACGCGCAAAAGAGGCAAAGCAGGCGTCCTTTGCGATGGCTGTGTTGCCTACGGATGTAAAGAACAAGGCGCTGCTTTCTATTGCGGATGCACTTGTTAAGAACAAAGACGCGATCTTTTCTGCGAATGCGGAAGATATGAAGAATGCGAAAGAGTCAGATCTCCCTATGCCGCTTCAGAAGAGACTCCTTTTTGATGACCATAAATTAAATGATGTCGTCAGCGGTCTGAAGAGCCTGACCACGCTTGCCGACCCTGTCGGCCGCGAACTGATGAAGACCGAGATGGATGACGATCTCGTTCTGACACGTGTCTCCTGTCCGATCGGAGTTCTGGGCATCATCTTCGAATCCCGCCCGGATGCTCTGGTACAGATCGCATCTCTGGCACTTAAGTCCGGCAACTCCTGTTGCTTAAAGGGCGGAAGTGAAGCTGTCAACAGCAACCGTGTGCTCTTTGAGGTGATCGAGAAAGCCTCTATCGAAGCAGGACTCCCGAAGGGCTGGATCGTCCTGATGGAGACGAGAAATGACGTTGCCGAGATGCTCCTTCTGGATAAGTATATCGATCTGATTATCCCGAGAGGCTCGAATTCTTTTGTACAGTACATCATGCAGCACAGTTCGATCCCGGTCATGGGTCACGCGGATGGTGTCTGCCATCTGTATATTCATGAAAAAGCCGATAAGGATATGGCACTGAAACTTGCGGTAGATAGCAAGACCCAGTATGTAGCGGTCTGCAATGCCTGTGAGACGATCCTTGTAGATGAATCTATCGCGAATGATTTCCTGCCGGCACTGGCAGAAGCACTGTCCGCTAAGAATGTGGAGCTCCACGGCTGCGAGAAGACGAAGGCGATCCTTCCGGATGTGCTCCCGGTAGAAGAGTGGCATCACGAATACCTCGACTACAAGGTCTCCATCAAGATCGTTTCCGGTCTTGATGAAGCGATCGGTCATATCAATACATATGGTTCCGGTCATACAGACGCGATCGTTACTTCCGACAAAGACGTGGCGGAAGAATTCCTGAACCGCGTGGACTCCGGTAATGCTTTCTGGAACTGTTCCACACGCTTCTCGGATGGCTTGAGATATGGATTTGGTGCCGAGGTAGGTATCAGCACCAGTAAGCTTCACGCCAGAGGACCGGTCGGACTCGAAGGACTTGTGACTTATAAGTATAAAGTCCGTGGTAATGGTAATCTCGTTGCGGATTATTCCGATGGAACCCGCAAGTTTACACATAAACATATTTTATGAAAAGAGGTTCAGGAAGATGGTAATTTCTATTGCTTCAGATCATGCAGGATTTGCACTGAGAAAGATCGTGGTGGAACACCTCGGGAAACTCGGACATACGGTCGTTGAGGGTGGCGCGACCGCAGGAGATGTCCCGTACAGTTATGTTCTTGCAGGACAGAAGGTTGCAAAAGATATTCTTGAAGGCAAAGCAGAGCGCGGTATCGTGATCTGCGGAACCGGCATCGGTATATCGATGGTTGCCAACAAGTTCCCGGGTATCCGCTGTGCTCTTTGCACCAACGAATACATGGCGAGAATGTCCCGTCAGCACAATGACGCGAATGTCCTTTCCATGGGTGCGCGTGTCGTCGGAAGTTCTCTGGCGCTCGGCATCGTCGATGCATACTTGAACGAGCCTTTTGACGGCGGACGTCATCAGACCCGTGTCAATGATATGAAAGAACAAGAGAAAGAACTTTTTAAATAATCTATTTTGGGAGGACCGTTTATGGCACAGTTTTTCTTATTTGATCACCCGCTTATCCAGCATAAGATCTCTATGCTCCGTGATAAGAACACCTCGACAAAGGAATTCCGTGAACTGGTTCACGAGATCTCGATGCTGATGGCATACGAAGTTACCAGAGATCTTCCGCTTACGGATAAAGAAATCGAGACTCCGGTTGCTAAGACTACGGCAAAAGTACTTGCCGGCAAGAAAGTCGCGCTGGTTCCGATCCTGCGTGCAGGCCTCGGCATGGTCGATGGCATGCTCTCGATCATTCCGAATGCGAAGGTCGGTCATATCGGTCTTTACCGCGACCCGAACACATTAAAGCCGGTCGAGTATTACTGCAAGCTTCCGGAAGATATCACTGACCGTGAAGTGATCGTTCTAGATCCTATGCTTGCAACCGGCGGTTCCTCTTCCGCAGCGATCCAGTTCCTGAAGGACAGAGGCATCAAGAGTATTAAGTTTGTCTGCCTGATCTCGGCACCGGAAGGTATCGAGCGCCTGCAGAACGATCATCCGGATGTGCCTGTTTTCTGTGCGGCTAAGGATGAGAGACTCAACGATCACGCATACATCATTCCGGGCCTCGGCGATGCTGGTGACCGTCTTTTCGGCACGAACTAAGGAGGTCCGTAAGGAACGTTTATGAATGTAACACTGGCTGCGTCCTGGTGGTCCCGCTTCTGGGACGCATTTGCAAAAGAACTTGCGGATTCTTTCGGCGGTAAACATATCGGCGAGAAGATCCGTGAAGGCATCCTTCAGTGGAAGGGAAGTTTCACCTTGGGCGGACAGAAATTCCTGATCACGGATGCGGTCATCGTTATGTGGATCGCACTCCTTGCAGGTATCCTGTTCTTTGGCTGGCTCGGTGCAAAGAAAGAACGGATCCCGTCCAGAAGACAGGCGATCATGGAGTCCCTGATCGGTCTTCTTTTCGGCCTTTGCAAAGACTATGGCTTAAATGATGAGCAGGCGGAGAAAGTCGTCCCGATGATCGGTACGATCGGTATCACATTGATTTTCTGTAATACCATCTCGTTCTTCCATCTCCCGCCGCCGGCAAAGAATATTGCATTCCCGTTTGCGATGGCAATCTTTGCGATCGTGTATGTTATTGTCATGTCGATCCGTTTTGTCGGACTCAGCGGTTTCGGAAGATCATTTGTCGATCCGATGCCGTTTATGCTTCCGTTCAAGATCCTCGACTTTTTCATCAAGCCGATCTCGCTGGCACTCCGTCTTTTCGGTAACGTATTCGGTGCCTTTATCCTCATGGAGTTCTTAGGTATCGTTTGTCCGATCGTTCTTCCGGGTGTATTCAGCCTATGGTTTGACCTCATGGACGGTATACTCCAGGCGGTCGTATTCGCCTACCTTACCACATCGTACATCGGTGAAGTGGTGGAGAGCTCCCACGCCGTAAAAGAAAGAAAAGAAGAAAAAGCAAAACTGAAAGCAGAAAAGAAGGCTGCCAAGGAAACCGCGGTGGAAGCGGAAAAAGCAGCTTGAGCATAGAAACAGGAGGAAGAGAACATGCTTAGTTTAACAAGAGTATTACTGGATATTGCACCGAAGGCTTTGGCCGGACTTGGTGCAGGTCTTGCGATCGGTCTTTGCGGACTGGGTACCACGATCGGTATCGGTCTTGCATCCGGACGTGCACTGGAAGGTGCTTCCCGTCAGCCGGAAATGTACAGCAAGCTGCAGACACTGCTTCTGATCTCCATCGTATTTATGGAGTCTGTTGCGATCTACTCTCTCGTAGTAAGTCTGCTCCTGATCTTTACGTTCTGATCGATACGAGGTGAAAGATATGTATTTTGCATTTAAAGTGCTATCGGCAGTTAATGCGCAGCAGCTCACATCCCGCCTTGTCCGTCTTGCGGAAGAGGCTGAGGAGGAGAGCTCCCTGCTGTCGCCGGATCAGATGGCACATTACGCGGTTACCGCGCTGTGGACGATCATCAACGTCCTTGTCGCATATTTCATCCTGAAACTGGTCCTTTTTAAGCCGATGATCAAGCTGATCAAGAAGAGAAAAGAAGCGATCAGCAAAGAAATCACCGATGCTGAAGATAAAGAGAAGCAGGCATCGGAGAAACTCGAGGAAGCAACCAGGAAACTCGATGCTTCCCATGAAGAAGCGATGCAGATCATTGCGGACGCCAGAACACAGGCGGAGAAGCAGTCGGAGACGATCATCGAGACTGCGAAGAAAGAAGCGCAGGAGATCCGTGACCGTGCTGAGGAAGACGCGAAGCGTACCAGAAAAGCAATGATGGAAGAGATGAAAGACGAGGTGGCCGATCTGGCCGTCACGATCGCCGGACGTGTCCTGAGCTCAGGTGCAAACGGTATCGACGAAACTTCTCTTCGTGAAAAAGCACTTTCCGAGCTTCAATCCGCAGAGGTGAAGACCGGTGAATAATAACAGTGCTTTTGAAGTAATAAAGATCGTAACCGCATCGGACGATATGCCGCCGGAGAAGGTGGCCCTGATCGCCCGCCGTTTTGCGGAACATCTTCATATACAGGGTTATACGATCGAGCAGGAGACCGATCCTTCTCTGATCAACGGTTATGTTATCTATTCTCAGGGAACCAAGTATGACTATAGTGTCGCAGGTCAGCTCTCCCGTATCGGACGTCATCTGAAGACGGACCGCGGAGATGAGAAATCCGGATCTGCCGCGAAAGATGATTTTTCCGAGATCCACCGTTCCCTGACAGAGTCCCTTGCCGACTTTAAGGAAAGTCCGGCGATGCTCTTCGAGGACGATGAACTGTGGGAAGGTGAATCTCCTGAGCAGGAAGAGAAGAGAGAGAAGATCCTTTCGGATTTTGCAAAAACATCCGAAGTCGAGCAGATCGGTAAAGTCATCTCCGTCAGCGATGGTGTCGCCAAGGTCAGCGGTCTGGAGAACTGTGTTGCCAGTGAGCTGATCATGTTCTCTGAAACATCATATGGTATTGCCATGAACCTCGAGAGAGACTCGGTCGGTGTCGTTCTTCTGAATGAATGCCGCGATGTTGTCGAGGGTGTCATGTGCCACCGTACCGGCCTGACGGTATCTGTACCGGTCGGACGCGGTATGCTCGGACGTGTTGTCGATCCGCTCGGTAATCCGATCGATGGAAAAGGAATCATCCGTTCCACCAGCAAGCGCCCGATCGAGACACCGGCACCGAGTATCGTTGAGCGTTCTCCGATCTGTGAACCTCTTCAGACAGGTATCACGGCGATCGATGCGATGACTCCGATCGGTCGTGGACAGCGTGAGCTGATCATCGGGGACAGACAGACGGGAAAGACAGCGATCGCGCTGGATACTATTATCAACCAGCGTGGTAAAGATGTCCTCTGCGTCTATGTGGCGATCGGACAGAAAATGTCGAATATCGTCCAGGTCGCGAAGACTCTGGAACAGTATAACGCGATGGAATATACAGTGATCGTGGCGGCCTCCGCGTCGCAGCCGGCATCGCTGCAGTATATCGCGCCATATGCAGGATGTGCGATCGCGGAAGAATTCATGTACAGCGATCACTCGGATGTCCTGATCGTGTACGATGACCTGTCCAAACATGCACAGGCCTACCGTGCGATCTCGCTGCTTCTGCGCCGTCCCCCGGGACGTGAAGCATATCCGGGCGATGTATTCTATCTGCACTCCCGTCTCCTCGAGCGTTCCGCAAAACTCAGTGATGAGAAGGGCGGCGGTTCGATCACGGCACTTCCGATCATCGAGACCTTAAGCGGAGATATCTCAGCATATATTCCGACAAATGTTATCTCCATCACAGATGGCCAGATCTATCTGGAGTCGGAGCTTTTCTTCGCCGGTCAGCGTCCGGCGATCAACGTGGGTCTTTCTGTATCCCGTGTCGGTGGTGCAGCGCAGACAAAGGCCATGAAGAAAGTTGCCGGTCCTCTGCGTATCAGTCTGGCGCAGGCCCGTGAGATGGCAGCCTTTGCCCAGTTCGGTTCCGACCTCGATCCGAATACGCAGAAGCAGTTAAAGCGTGGCGTGATCTTAAATGAGATCTTAAAGCAGGAACAGTTTGCTCCGATGCAGATGGATGAGCAGGTCGTGATGCTGTATCTGGCAACAAATGAGAAGCTTACCTTCCTGGATAAGGAAGATGCGAAAGAATATGTGACGGGATTCCTGCAGCGTATGAGGGTTCTGCATCCGGAGATCATGAAGAGGATCCGGGATACTCGTGTGCTGGATGATGATACGAAGAAAGAGATCGATGAGTTCGAAGCCGAGTATCACTCGATGTTCGTGACGGAACATAAGGAATACCAGCATCGCGAGGCATAAGGACCATGGAGAGTCTGAACGATATTAAAAAACGTATCAAGAGCGTCACGGATATTTCCCAGATGACGCATGCCATGCAGCTTGTCAGTGCATCGAAGATGCGTAAATCCAAGATCCAGCATGAGAAGGTCAGTCCGTTCTTTACACTTTGTGCGGAGAGCCTGATGGAGCTTCACAGAAGTGCCGGAGATATCGATAATCCTTTTCTGCAGATGCGGGAAAGAAAATCGGGCACCACTTGGAAGATCGCTTACTTTATCCTGACAGGTGACCAGGGACTGGCCGGAGCGTATAACAATAATATCGTGAAGATCGCCGAAGAGCATATCCAGAAAAAGATCCTGGAGAATGCGAAAAAAAGCATCCGCACAGAGTATAAGCTCTATGTGTTCGGTCATGTCGGAACAGAGAAACTGAAGAAAGACGGATACAGTGTGGATCCGGACTTCTCATTCCCGATCACGAATCCGACATATTACGAAGCGAGAAATGTGGCCAATATTATCCGTGCAAAGTATCTGAGCGGAGAATTCGATCAGGTCTATATCGTATATACTAAGATGGAATCTGCGATCAGCATGAAGCCGGTCATTACAAGACTCGTACCGATCGATACGAAATCGCTGAAGGATTCTTTTGCATCCGGAGCGGAAGATGCCGGTATCGCCGTGGAAGTAGGAGCGACAGTTGACTATTTTCCGAATGCCAATGAGGTGCTTTCGTTCCTTATCGATACAGGCCTCAACGCTGTCATGTACGGCGCTATGGTAGAAGCTTTCGCGTGTGAGCAGACAGCGCGTATGCAGGCGATGGATAATGCGAACCGCAATGCGGATGAAATGATGAAAAAACTGACGATCGAGAGCAACCGTGCTCGTCAGGCCCGTATTACCAACGAACTCAATGAGATCGTGAACGGGGCCAGTCAAGTAGAATAGAGGTATAAGTTATGGCAGAAGGAAAAATCGTACAGATCATCGGACCTGTTATAGATTGTGCTTTTGATGAACATGAGCTTCCCCTGATCAAGACGGAAGTACGTATTCAGGCGGACGGACGTGTGGTATCGGCGGAAGTTATGCAGCAGAGAGGCGAGGGAATCGCCCGTTGCGTTTCTTTTGAAGCGACGGAAGGACTTGCCCGCGGCATGAAGGTCATCTCCACCAATCAGCCGGTCATGGTACCTGTCGGTGAGAAGAATACCGGAAGACTCTTTGATGCTCTCGGACGCGCCATCGATAATCAGGGCGAAGTGAATGCGGACACGATGTGGCCGATCCACAGAAGTGCCCCTTCCTTTGTAGATCAGTATCCTTCCGAGACAGTTTTGGAGACAGGTATCAAGGTCATCGACCTTCTTGTTCCTTTTGCCAGAGGCGGAAAGATCGGTCTTTTCGGTGGTGCCGGTGTTGGTAAGACAGTCCTTATCCTCGAGCTGATCCGCAACATCGCGCAGGAGCACGGCGGCTATTCCGTGTTTACAGGTGTCGGTGAACGTTCCCGTGAAGGTAATGACCTTTGGAACGAGATGAAAGCATCCGGTGTTCTGGATAAGACAGTCATGGTCTTCGGTCAGATGAACGAGACATCCGGCGCCAGAATGAGAGCTCCGCTTACCGGTCTTACCATGGCAGAGTATTTCCGTGATGAGATGAAGAGAGATGTTCTTTTCTTCGTAGATAATATCTATCGTTTCGTACAGGCAGGTTCGGAGGTTTCCGCACTTCTCGGAAGAATTCCTTCCGCGGTTGGTTATCAGCCGACGCTTGCCAATGAAGTCGGTGAACTTCAGGAAAGAATCACATCCACCAAGAACGGATCCATCACTTCCATCCAGGCGGTATATGTGCCTGCCGATGACCTGACGGACCCGGCGCCTGCGACGACATTCGGACATCTCGATGCGAATATCGTTCTTTCACGTGCGGTTGTTGAGCTTGGTATCTATCCGGCGGTAGATCCGCTGGAATCCTCCTCGCGTATCCTTACCGAGAATGTGGTCGGCCGTACGCATTACCACGTGGCAAGAATGGTACAGGAGATGCTGCAGAGATATAAGGAACTGCAGGATATCATCGCAATCCTCGGTATGGAAGAACTTGGCGAGAAAGACCGCCAGCTCGTAAATAGAGCACGAAAAGTACAGAAATATCTGTCCCAGCCGTTCTTCGTAACTGCTGACTCCACAGGTTTTGCACCACGATATGTTCCGATCGAAAAGACGGTACAGGCATTTGGTGAGATCATCTCCGGTTCTCTGGATCACATTCCGGAGCAGCACTTCTTCATGAAGGGCGACCTGGATGATGTCCTGGCATCGTATAAGAGTGAAGCATAAAGGTGTAAGATATGGCGGCGAAGGAGCAGGGAAAAAAGAAAATGATGCTTGAGGTGGTCAATCCTTACGAAGTGTTCTTCGAAGGACGGATCGAAAGCATCGTGCTTCCTACAGTGGATGGTCAGTATGGTATTATGCCCGGTCATTCTCCTATCGTCGTGGCAGTAGCTCCCGGAATTGCACGTGTTGAGATGGATGGTGAGACGAAAGTCTTTACTGTTTCAGAGGGATTTGCCGAGATCGGCCAGCATGTGGTCGTCATCGTCTGTAATGCGGCGGAGTGGCCGTCGGAAATCGACATCGAGCGTGCAGAGAGTGCTCTTGAACGTGCAAAAACGAGATTTAACAGTGTTACAACTACCGAAGAACAGCGGCTTTACGCGCAGCACGCCATGGAAAGAGCGAAAGCACGTATTACGGTCGCCAAAGAGTGGGAAAAGAGCAGTAAGAATCATTCTGAACTCTGATTCTCCTTTGTTGAATGGATGAAGTGCACCTCAAATTCCAGTTCCCCAATACCGACGATATCCCCTTCCTCAAGATAAGATCTTAGTTCGGACCGGATCCGCTGTCTGTTCTTGTAAGTTCCTTTATTCTCCTGTAATGCTTCAATATAGAAACCATATTCATCATGACCGAAAACTGCGTGCTTAAGTGCAAGCGAGGGATGATCGATAGGAAGAGAGCAGCAATCTGAATCGCATCCGACAGTACATGTATTCGTCCATATGGTGAATCTTGTCTTTTCCTTTGATTTAGAAGATTGATCATCTATACGGATCAGCTGCACCGGATCAGGATGAAGCCCTAAAGGATCATTCTCATTACTCATAATATCTGAGGAAGGAAACAGGATCTTTGTATTTCGGTTTTTTCTTCTTCGGACTTTCTTTTCGGCATATTGTTTTTTGTCTTTGGATGCGTTTCGTATCTGCAGGAAGAGAACAACCGCCAGAACTGCTGTGCAAAGAAAGAATACAGTGTCCGGGAAAGAGGAAAAGACGCTTCCTGAGAGAGCTTTTTTGATCTTTGGCGAGAATAGAATATCCAGGAAAAGAAGAACAAGCCAAATGAAGAGTAAAAAACGGATACGTGAGGGAAGAGTACGGGATTCTTCCCATAATCCTTCATGGATAAAACTGAGCGCGGATGCGTCATCGTCCTTTCGGAAATATTCATAAAGGTGTTCCATTGCTTTACTGGAGATCCAGTTGTGTTCATAGGCAAAATGAAGAAGATCATCCAGACCGCTCTCATCGATTCCGGAAAGATAAGGACCACTTTTCAAACGCGCGGTAAGAGGCAGATATACACAGACCAGTTTCTGATTGTTCCTGTCATAAAAGAGCTGGTCTTCCAGATAACAGATTCCGCTCGGATCCATCGCATGATCCGGAGAAGAAATAAGAGCATGAAGAAAATCCGAAAGCAGAGCTCTATGGTTGCGCATCACAAAGGTTTTGTCTTTTCCACGAATGTCAGATATAGGGATACATCCGTTAAGATCGATTAGAAGTTCACTATCTTCTTCGTTAAAAACAACAGGTAGAAAACAGGGAAGAGAACCTGCCTGCAAAAGTGTAAGCGCGTGCAGACAGATCTCATCCTTGCTCTTCAGATGAATCGTATATCGACGTCCCAGAGGACTATTCTCAAAATAAACAGAAAGATCAGATCCTGTACTCATAGGTTACCCCGGCATATTTAGTTTAGATTTGTCCGATTACTTTACCTTCGTCAAAGACATAGTCCATGACAGATTGTGCATAATTAGTTAATGCCTGACGGAAAGTCAGAGCGAGTGCGACAAGGATCGCAATAATAATGACCACCTCTACAGTCCCCATTCCCAGGGATGATTTAACGAATGAGCGTTTGTTCAGTCTTTTCATAACTACCTCCTAAATCATTTGAAAAGTATTGAGTGCCGGAGTAACGGCGACAAGAAGTACAGATACAAAATCCATCATCATCGGGAGAATCATAGTAAATGCAACGCGCTCGCGCTTTTTGCGCGAAGCATTCCGGCACAGTGCCCAGCAGGAAGAAGATTGGAGACGTAAAAGTCCAAGCACTTCGCTTCCTCCTGACCGCTCATATCTGGCAGCAAGAAGAAGTGCGGATTGTGCTTCGGGAATGCTGATACGATGTGAAAAAGATTCCAGGGCATCAGCTGCACTTACGCCACCTTCGATCGTATGTAAAACATGATTCAGCTCCTGACTGAGACAACTCTGTTCAGCGAATGCATACCCGCAGGTCTGCAGTGCTTTTGGAAGGAGGATCCCGGATTCCAAAAGTGTGGAAAGCATGGAAATAAATATCGGCAGATCTTCCATAAGTATCAGTCTTCTTTTGTTCACGGCAGATTGCTGATCGACGTGAAGAAAAACAAGAATAAACATATCCAAAAACAATACAAGAACGGGCGGTATGCCGAGCTGAATACAAAGGATAAAAAAGACAAGTGAACAAAGAAGGATCCGTGTGATCACTCTGTACAGAAATGCATCAAATGTTTTTTGTGGTGAGAACGATATTTCGTTGCACCATTCCAGCACTCGTGTCGTATATGTCGATGGGAGTCTGAGTGAAAGCTTACGAATCGGTGATCTCCATTTTTCCGGGATCTTTTCTTTCTCTTCTTTGAAACTGAACCGGTTCCTGGATGGCTTCTCTCCGATGATCGAAAAGAGAAATGTACATGAAAGAATAGCGATGACAAATGCGACGACCATGAGGATCTTTCCAAGTCCTGATCCCTGCGCCTGTGAAAGGTATTCTCCACTGGTTATGGATAACATATACGTGATGCCGAACGGCATCAGAAGAAGCATGAATGCTTCTGTATTTTTACCTGCATTATTCGCTTCCACTTCAGAGGCTACCGCATGAAGTTCCGATAACATCTGACAGCTGCTTCTTAAGATCGTGATGATCTGGTTTCCGACCGTTTTCTGAAGAGATAAAGCGTGAAGGATCGGCAAGGTTTCGTAATAGTCTAATTTGTGACAGAATCTCGTCATGCATTTATCAAGTGGTTCATGCGCTTGAAGCTGGTGTTCCACTTCCTTTAGTGCAGTGGCAAATGCTGCATGTTTTCCGAATGCTTTTTCTATATCTACTCTCGCACATAAAAATGCACGTTCGATCGAATATCCGTCTGATACGGAAGTGCATAAAGATTGCATAAGGACTTTATTCTGTGCTCGAAGTGTTGCTGTCCGTTTTCCGTAAAGGACCCGTACACAAGAGATGAACGGTGGGATCCCGAGAGGAATGGACAGAAACATGCGAAGACGTTCTTCCGGAAGAAATGCACCCGACAAAAGAAAAACGATCGCGATGCAAAGCGGAAGCAAAGGAAGACACTTTGCCATAAACATCAGATAGGTGCGGCGGCTGAGGTTCCTGATCTCCGTAGTATCACCGGCAAGAAAGTGAGAAGAGATGTATTCTTTTTTATCTTGAAGTTTCGATCTTAACAAGGCCTGTTTCCTCCTTGAATGTAAAGATGGTTTCGATCTGAAATCTGTTATCTGTGATCGGACGGACTTCGACGATTTCATCGATATAGCGTCTTCCGTCTTTTCCACGTGTGATGTGTACGAGAATATCGACACCCATGGCGATCTGGCGGATCACGGCATCGTAGGGAAGTGTGGATCCGGACATGACCATGGTGACCAGACGATCCAGCATTTCATAACACGAGTTGGCATGGCCGGTGCAAAGAGAACCCGGGTGTCCGGTGTGCAGTGCATGCAGCATATCCGCCGCTTCACTTCCTCTGACTTCGCCAACAACGATGCGGTCCGGTCTCATTCTTAATGCGGTACGGATAAGCTGTCCGATATCGATCCCGCCGTGTCCGTCCGGACCCGGAAGACGGGACTCCAGACGGACAAGATTAGTGATGCCCTGAAGGGAGAGCTCAGCGGAATCTTCGATCGTAACCACGCGTTCCGTCTTCGGAATAAAAGATGAAAGAACATTCAGAAATGTTGTCTTTCCGGAACCGGTACCACCACAAAGAAAAATCGTTTTCTTGCTGATAACGGAGTGCGAAAGATATATGGCTGCTTCCCTGGTGATAAAGCCACTGTTCATGAGCGCATGAATATCAGGACGGATACCGGTGAATTTACGGATGGTAAATATCGGACCATCAGGAGCGATCGGAGGGAGAACCGCATTCGCTCGTGAGCCGTCCGGAAGTCGCAGATCCGCGATCGGAAATGCTTCGTTCAAGGGCCTGTTCGCGGAAGAGAAAAAATGAAGGATCAGCTGTTCCAGATTCTCTTTGCTTTCGAATCTGAGATCGGAAGGATAGAGTCTTCCTCCTTTTTCAAAGAAGATCGTATCCGGACCATTGACCATGATCTCCGTGACAGAGGTGTCATCCATCAGTCCCTGAAGTATGTCAAGTCTCCGCATACGGTTAAAAAGCGTAGTTGCGAGCTGGCGCTTCTCTTCAAGGGGCATTTTCATGCAAGAGGGTGACTGGTTGATGATATCAGCAATGATCTCACGGAACGACTGATCGTCAACTTCGTCATATGAATGCAGGGCCTGAAGTATCTGAGTGGTAAGCTCAGATAAAGAGACGTCTTTTTCCTCGATTCTTTTTTCTTTTGTTCTCATCATGTCCAGTACTGCTTAAGATGCAGTCCTCCTTGGATACTTTTTGTTAGTGTGTTTTTGCTATGGAAAACGGATAATCGATATGGGATGTTCCGCTATGTGCTTTCTGAAGAAGATCGATCTCGTTACAGAGCATATAGTCCTTCTCGATGTGAAGGGGAGTTAAGATCTCCAGGTGCCGGAGATTTCTGCACAGTGTCCGCATCCTTGTAAAGCTCAGTCCGTCTCCGACGACAAAAAGAAGAGACGGCTCCGGAAGCGTCGAAAGGTAACGGAAAGTCTTGGAAATAAGTATCAGTATCGTGCGTGAATGGCATGTGATGAGATCATCCGAGTGATCCGGTTTTCCGAAGCGGAGATCACCATAAGGATCCGGCTCCAGATATGACGGGATCTGTGAGTAGTGAAATTTGCCAAGCTTCAAACGCGCAAGAAGTTGTGTTACTCCGCCGCAGCGCTCTGTGTTTTCCAGATCCCAGGAAGGAGGATCCTTCGGCATCATAATGCCGGGCATGATGTCAAGGCGTATTATGTGTGCAAAATCATGACGGGCGCGTTCGAGCTGACGTAATACATGCGCCTCCCTTTCCTTCGGGGGGACAAAGGAAAGGGTCAGGCATGTCTGAACAGAAGAATCCGAAGGCTTCGGAATCCTTCCCAGACCAGCAAGAGACTCCACTTCGTGAGCGATCATCAGAACATCTTTCGGGGGAAATGGTTTTGTAGTTTTTAGCAGGGGGACCAAAGTTGGAGTGTGCTGTGGATCGCAATGCTGAAGGATCTCCTTCTCGGAGATCTCGTGCTGGTTGTAAAGAACGAAATCACTATCAAGCAACAGCTCCTGATGTGCAAACAGGATCTCTTTGGAAACGGGGAAAGCCGTGAATTCAGGAACGTGTTTTTTCAGCCGCGAAATGAGAAGAGAAGTGAAAAGAATATCCGCATCTATGATAGCGATCGTTCGTGTCATTTTCTTCCAACCTCCTTTTGTTGTGAAGTGAGACCATTAAAGCAGAAAGAATCGTCGGAAGATTCGACAAATTCTGGCAAAAGCTACCAGAATTACTACTTTTTCCTCTGGGATCCCCATGAAATCGGGAATTGAAAAAACAGAAAAAACTTTGTGAAAAAACTCCTTGCATTGAGATATGCACAGTGGTATTATCAGAGCGCAAACAAAATAAAAAGCATCTCTTATCAAGAGTGACGGAGGGATCTGGCCCTATGAAGTCCGGCAACCGCGGAGAGCAGCGGTGCCAAATCCAGCAGGTGTGACCTGAAAGATGAGGATAGATAAAGATAAACACTGGCCTTTCCTCTGAAATCGATCGGGAAAGGTTTTTTATTTGTAAGGAGGAAAAAATAATGGACAGAAACAGACAGGGAAAATGGCTTTTTACATCAGAGTCGGTTACGGAAGGACATCCGGATAAGATCTGTGACCAGATCTCGGATGCAGTACTTGATGCGATCCTTACCGATGACCCGAAGGCACGTGTTGCATGTGAGACGACCTGTACGACAGGTATGGTCTTCGTTATGGGTGAGATCACCACGAGTGCTTATGTGGATATCCCGTCGATCGTCCGTGATACCGTTAAGGAGATCGGCTATGACGGAAGCGATGCCGGATTTGACTATAAGACATGTGCGATCCTGACTTCTATCGATGAACAGTCTCCGGATATTGCTCAGGGTGTTAACTGTTCTTTGGAAAAGAGAGAGCATACTGACGAAAGTGAACTGGATACCGGCGCCGGTGACCAGGGCATGATGTTCGGATATGCAAATAACGATACAGAAGAACTGATGCCGCTTCCGATCTCTCTGGCACATAAGCTTACCCGCCGTCTGACGCAGGTAAGAAAAGAAGGACTTGTTGATTTTCTCCGTCCGGACGGAAAGAGCCAGGTTACGATCGAGTATGACGGACGTACTCCGAAGCGTATTGAAGCTGTAGTTATTTCCACACAGCATAAAGCAGAAGTGTCTCAGGAAGAACTTGCCGAGAAGGTAAAAGAACTGGTTATCTATCCGGTACTTCCGAAGGAACTTGTAGATGAAAACACAAAGATCTTCATCAACCCGACGGGACGTTTCGTTATCGGCGGTCCTCAGGGAGACAGCGGTCTTACGGGAAGAAAGATCATCGTTGATACATACGGCGGATATGCACGTCATGGCGGCGGAGCATTCTCCGGAAAAGATCCGACGAAGGTAGACCGTTCCGCGGCTTATGCTGCACGTTATATTGCAAAGAATATCGTAGCTGCAGGTCTTGCTGATGAGTGCGAGATCCAGTTTGCTTATGCGATCGGTGTTGCTCGTCCGGTATCTGTTATGGTGGATACATTCGGTTCCGGTAAAATCTCGGATGAAAAGATCACACAGATCGTAAACGAAGTCTTTGATCTTCGTCCTGCAGCGATCATCCGTGATCTTGATCTGCGCCGTCCGATCTATAAGGCGACAGCTGCTTACGGCCACTTTGGACGTAACGATGCCGGATTCCCCTGGGAGAAGACAGATAAGGCTGAGATCCTTAAGCAGAAAGCCGGCCTTTGATCCGTTTTTGATCTGCTCCGGAGTTCTATATGGATGGGATGTGTCTGGATCATTTTGTCACGAATGAACTGATGCGTTCATTCGACCGTATCCTCGGGAAAAACGGGCATACGTATCTTCCGATGTCGATCTGGAAACAGGAGGCAGCGGCGATACTTCGCGCAGCTGCGAAAGACTGTGATTTTACGACACCATGCTATTTTTGCAGCTATAAGGATACGCCTGCCTGTAATGAATACCGGAAGACGTTTATTCAGGGGATCGTTCCCAACTGGTTTCAGGAACGGATGGACGCCGGGAAACTGGCGCTCTGTTACTGGGATAAGGAGAAGTCCAAACTGCATTTCTACAAGAAGTTCGAGCGGGCGATAAAGTCAGGCAACGATGTCTGGGTAGCCGACGAACGCGCTGTTCGCGCGGAAGCGGCGATCGCCCATCGGGCGCGGATCGGCGGGAAAGAAAGAAAAGTCGATGAAGAGTGTCTGTCGCGGGTATTGAAGTGGTCCCAGATCGGAGAGAAGTTTAAACTTTCTCCGGATCAGGAGGCTGTTGTCAGATCTGCACTGACGAAACACTTTGTTATTGTGGATGGCGGTCCCGGAACGGGAAAGACCACGATCCTCCGCGTGATCTATCAGTATTATCTCAACATCTTTCCCGACCTGGTCTTTTGCTGTGCACCGACCGGAAAAGCGGCGAAGAGAATGTCGGATCTGACACACTCGACTGCGCAGACGATGCATCGTCTTCTTGGTGCCACATATGATGAAGACAGTGATGAATCCTACTTTTACTATACGAAGGATAATCATCATCCGGGAAAAGTATTTCTGATCGATGAGGCCAGTATGATCGATGCCGTGATCTTTGCCTCTTTTCTGGAAGCAATCGATGATGATGCCATCGTTATCTTAGTCGGTGATTCCCATCAGCTTCCGTCTGTCGGCGCCGGACGTGTGCTGGCGGATCTGATCCGCTCGGAAAAAGTGACGGTGTGTACTTTGGTCGAGAACTTCCGTCAGCTTCATGACAGCATGATCGTAAAGAACGCATCTCTCATCCTTCACGGAAAACCGATGGAGTTCCCGGAAGACAGCAGAGACATTCATTTTATTCCCGCCCGTCCGAAAGAGGTGATGGACAAGATCACGGAGTGGTATAAGGAAAACGACCCGGACGGTCATGTGGATGCATGGCGCGAGATGGCGATACTGTGTCCGAGAAGAAGCGGCCCCGTGAGTACGGATTCGATCAATGATATGATGCAGAAACTGAATTCCGGCAAAAAAGGCGTACGTCCCACTCCGATACGGATCAGCGAGGGTACAACGCGGTACTTTTCAAAAGATGACCGCGTAATACAGATCAGAAATGACTACAAACTGATATGCAGGGAAGCAGACGGATCAGAAGGAGAAGGCGTATTTAACGGCGATATCGGATACGTGAGGGATATCTCCGCCCTGTCCGAATTCCCGCTGGACATACTTTTTGACGATGGAAGAAGAGCGACATATCCGACCGGCCGGGTCAATGATCTGGATCTGGCCTATGCGCTGACAGTACATAAGTCTCAAGGCGGAGAGTGGAAGAAAGTCCTTCTGGTACTTCCGCCGGAGAGAAGCCCGATCTTTAACAGAAACCTGCTTTATACCGCAGTCACAAGAGCGAAGGAAGAGCTCTGGATCATGGGAGATAAAAAGACGATCGATTATATGATCAGCTCCCAGTACTCGGAGACGAGAATGACTGCGCTGAAGGAGTTTCTCTCGGATCCGGCTTGAGATGGTCATTTTTGACCTTCTGTGAGGAAAGTATATGAGAAGAACCGAGCTTAAACAGGATCTCCTGACATCTGTTCATTTTCTGTTTCCTTCGGTCTGCATGCTCTGTGGACGGGTCCTGGTAAAGGGAAGAAACTGCGGAGAAGAACTCTTGAAACTTCAGGTCTGCTCGTCATGCCTGTCACAGTTTCCGGTGCGCCTTTCCACCGAGAGGTGGTTTCCCTGTCTTTCGGATCCTTTTGAGGAGGATCCTATCCCGGATATGTCCGTGTGGGCACTGTTTCATTATGAAACTCCGGTCTCGACTCTTCTCCGGCGTATGAAATTCCACTCGAAGAAGTACTGCGGAAGTCTGATCGGAGAACTTATCGGACGGGAATTCCCGACGGATGTCCCTTTCCGGTGGGATGCGGTGATCCCTGTCCCTCTGTCGGAAAAACGCCGGGAAGAACGTGGCTTCAATCAGGCGGAAGTCCTGGCAAAAGGACTTTCTGAGCATCTGGATGTTCCATTGTGTAACAATGTTATACGGAAGATCCGGCATACAAAACAGCAGAGCAGATTCACAGAACCGGCTCAGCGGACCGGAAATGTGAAGGGTGCTTTTGCCGTGGATGAGAAATGGGATATCACGGGGTGGAATATCCTTCTGGTGGACGACATTCTGACGACGGGCGCAACGATGCACGAAGCAGCAAAGATCCTCTATGAGAATGGCGCCTGCCGGGTATTCGGAGCAGTCGCGGCAACACACCGCGAAAACGGTGAAGAGTGATACATTTCGGAAGTAGAAATGTTACACTTTGGTAATGGCTTTTTTCTTCCCTTTTTGTAGATATACTGTTATAATAAAGACAACCTAAAGCTGATGCTCATGTTTTTGAACCTTCATGACATAATCGGGAATCCGCAGTCGGAGCAGAGACGATCAAGCCTTACCGCTTCTTTAGGGAAGCGCTCCCGAGAGGAAGATCTTAGACTGCCGCAGGATACCCACCTGGCGATCGCTAGGTGTCAAAAGTGGGCGCGGGTTTAGGCTTTTATTATTGCTTGAAACAGGTAGTAACATGGGGCTTTGGAAAGACGCGAAACAGATTGCCAAACGCGACCCTGCTGCGCGGGGCGTGGTTTCGGTTATTCTTCTTTACCCCGGGTTTCATGCACTGATATTTCACCGTGTAAGTCATTTTTTCTATAGTATCCATCTGTACGGACTGGCGAGATGGAATTCCCAGTTCGGAAGAACATGTACCGGTATTGAGATCCATCCGGGGGCGAAGATCGGCCACGGACTTTTTATAGATCATGGTATGGGAATCGTCGTCGGCGAGACCGCGGAGATCGGTGATAACTGTACGATCTACCATGGCGTGACGCTCGGCGGTACCGGCCATGGTAAAGGGAAGCGTCATCCGACTCTCGGGAACGATGTCCTGATCGGAGCAGGTGCGAAGATCCTGGGCCCTGTGAACGTGGGCGATAATGCCAGAATCGGCGCAAATGCCGTCGTGCTGCACGATGTTCCTGCCGGTGCAACGGTTGTCGGTGTTCCCGGAAAAGTAGTCCGTATGCAGGGCCAGCCTATTAACCATGCGGATGAACTGGATCATCCGACTGTGGAAGATCCGCTTGAATCAGAGATCCGTCGTCTTGCCCGCCATGTGGAAGCACTGGAAGAAGCTATCAAACACCAGCATCCGGATATGGACCTTCCGGAAAAGGCGGAAGACGTCTTGACAGAGGAGATTGAAAATGAAGATATTTAACACGATGACGAGAATGAAGGAAGAGTTTGTCCCGATGGAAGAGGGCAAGGTAAAGATGTATGCCTGCGGCCCGACGGTCTATAACTTCTTCCACCTTGGAAATGCCCGTCCATTCATTACATTTGATACACTGCGCCGTTATCTGGAGTACAGGGGATACGATGTCACTTTCTGCCAGAATTTTACGGATATTGACGATAAAATGATCAACAAGGCGAACGAAGAGGGGACCACGGTCAAGGAGATCGCGGACCGCTATATCGCCGAGTATTACAAAGATGCAGATGCTCTGGGGATCCTTCGCCCGACCTTCCAGCCGAGAGCGACGGAGACCATGGATGAGATCATTGCCCTGATCTCTGACCTGATGGAGAAGGGCTATGCGTATATCATCGAGGGTGACGGCGTCTATTACGATGTGCCGAAATTCAAGGAGTACGGCAAACTCTCGCACTATAATCTCGAGGATCTTCAGGCCGGCGGCGGTGAGCGCGGCGCTTCCTACGAAGGGAAGAAGAATCCTGCGGATTTTGCGCTTTGGAAGTTTAAGAAGGAAGGGGAGCCGTTCTGGAATTCTCCGTGGGGCGAGGGCCGTCCGGGCTGGCACATCGAGTGCTCGGCCATGAACAGGAAATACCTCGGCAAGACCATCGATATCCACGGCGGCGGACAGGACCTTATCTTCCCGCACCATGAGAACGAGATCGCGCAGAGCGAAGCGGCGAACGGATGCACATTTGCCCGTTACTGGATGCATAATGCGTTCGTGAATGTCGATAACGAGAAGATGAGTAAGTCTCTCGGCAATTTCTTTACCGTGCGTGACATCGTGGAGAAATTTCCGTACGAGGTCATCCGTTTCTTTATCCTTTCCGGGCACTACAGAATGCCGATCAATTTCTCGGATGAGCTTCTCAAGGCGGCGCAGAATGGTCTGGAACGAATCATGACTGCAGTCGAGTCTTCGGACTTTATCCTCGCAAATGCATCCGGCCTTCATCCGGAGGATGCTGCGGCAAAAGAACTTGCAGACGCAACTTCCGAGGCCAAGGCTTCTTTCATCGCCAACATGGACGATGATATGAATACGGCAGACGCGATCACATCGGTCTATACACTGGTACGTGTGCTGAATACACATCTGACGGCCAAGGACGTCTCGGAAAAAGAGATCAAAGCGGCGGCAGACATGATCTGCGAGCTGATGAATGTACTTGGACTGGATGTACGCGCGATCCTCAAAAAGGATAGCGGCATCCCTTCCGAGGTCATGGATCTTGTGAACCAGCGTGTGGAAGCAAAAAAGAATAAAGACTTTGCAAAAGCAGACGCACTCCGCGATCAGGTATCCGCGATGGGATATCAGATCAAGGATACGCCGCAAGGACCGCAGGTGACGAAGAAATGATGATACCTATCCCGCCGGAGGATATCCGTGAGGTACCGACATCGGTACTGGCTTATGTAGGAGATGCGGTGTACGAACTATATGTCCGTATGCATATCGTATCCCGGTTTGGCGGACAGTCCGGGGTGCTTCATAAGAAAGCGGTGCACTATGTCAGTGCTCCCGCACAGGCGCAGGCGATCCGGACCCTTCACGATGAGCTGTCCGAGGAAGAACAGAATGTCTTCCGGAGAGGAAAGAACGGACATCAGGGAAGTATGGCAAAGAATGCAAGTCCTGCGGACTACAAATACGCGACAGGTCTGGAGACGCTGATCGGCTATTTGTATCTGTCGGGAAAGGAAGAACGAATGGAAGATCTGATCCGCAGGATCATCGCCATTTTGGAAGAAAACGAATAAAGGAGAGATCCGATGCGACCTGGTATGCCGGGACCCAAAGGCCCGAGACAAAATAGAAATGACCTGAGAAACCCGAAGACGATGGGCAGGAAGAACCTGCCGATCCCTTCCGATATGCCGCAAAAACGCATCGAGGGGGAAGCCTCGGCACCGACTGCGGATCGTATCGAAGGCAGAAATCCGGTTCTGGAAGCGATGCGTGCGGGAAGAACGTTTAATAAGATCTTTGTGGCACAGCGACAGGAGAATGCCCGTCCGGATCCGACGATGGCGAGGATCATCAATATGGCGAAGGATCTGCATATCCCGGTCGTAGAGGTACCGAAGGCAAGCCTGGATGATATGTCGCAGACGCATAACCATCAGGGTGTGATCGCTCAGGTGGCAAGTCACGAATATGTCGAGATCGATGAGATCCTTGACCGTGCGGCGGAAAAAGGAGAGGTCCCGCTTCTTCTGATCCTCGATGAACTCAAGGATGCATATAATCTCGGCTCGATCCTGCGTATCGCAGATGCTGCCGGTGTGCATGGCGTGATCATCCCGCAGCACAGATCGATCGGCCTTGACTCCATGGTGGCAAAAGCATCCGCAGGTGCGATCGAATATGTACCTGTTGCCCGTGTAACGAATCTTTCGAGAACGATCCTGGAACTGAAGGAGAAAGGATTCTGGATCGCCGGAACAGATGCGGAAGGAACGAATGAGTACTATGACGATGTCTGGTCCGGACCGATGGCGATCGTGATCGGATCGGAAGGCGAAGGCATGAGTAAGAACATAAAAGAGAAGTGCGACTTCCTGCTGTCGATCCCGATGGCGGGATCCGTCAACAGCTTAAACGCGGCAGTGGCTGCCGGTATCGTCGTTTTTGAGGCCGTGAAACAGAGAAGAAAGGATATCTGAAGATGACCTTTGTTTCGAAAAAAAACACAGGAAGAAGACTTGCCCGATCTATATCGGTCCTGCTTGTTCTGTGCTTTTTCTGCGGAATTCTTACGTCCTGCTCGGGCAAGGCCTTTCAGAAGAAAAAGATCGATGCTCCGGAGATGGCGCGCATCCTCGTAGACTCACTTTCGGATTCCAGTGACAAAGAGGAACTCTTTAACCGGATCCCTGAGGAACAGAGGGATGGGATGACGATCTCGGAATATTATGAGTATATCAGCGTGCTTCAGAAGATGAAGCCGTCGAGCGCCCGCGTGACGTCATTTCAGATCATTTCGGGAGAAGAAAGGGATGCGCTTCTGAAGAAGATGATCTTTGACGAGACGCATGAATATACGGACCTTATCCGCAGCTGTATCCCGGTAAAGATACAGATCAACGGTTTCCGTGTATCCGGGGTTCCGATCGTTATCTATCTTCAGACGAAAGCAGACGGAACAGTCTATCTGAACCGTTCCTGGGCGAAATCCTGCATGGAGCTTTACTCTTTCTCGGCGCACTATTTCGAGGCCTATGCCAATGAAAATCTTACGGATGTGATCTCGCTTCTTTCCTATACGCAGGTCAAGGAAGCGCTTCCGGAAACAAGAGATATCCTGAAAGAAAAAGCAAAGGAAATGATCCGCTTTTATTCTCATAATGTGAAATCCGAATACGATGCGTATGAAATCGTATCTATCGATGCTTCCCATCTTGTCTATCTGCAGCCGGCCGTTCTGGACAGCCACCTGCAGACGAATAGGCGGACAGTGCGCTTCCGTAGTAATGAAGAAGGTGTGATCTCTGTTATCGATCCGATCGAGAGCGAACTGAAGACAGCGGATCTTTATATGTACTATAACGGCCGCCGTACAGTCCGTGTCGGCGAACATGCGGCACCATCCCAGCTGGAGTCTCTTTTCGGAAAACCACTCACGGTCTCCTGTGGCCCGGTCGTGGAAAAAGCGTCAAGCGGAGATCCGGAGGACGGACTTAGGAATATCCTCATCCGTTATAATGGATTTACGATCACGGTCTATGGTGTGTATCACGGTGAAGAAGACTGGGATGGCACATATACGCGATTCCGTATCTGGGACTCGGAGAAAGCGGGCGTCGGCCCGGATCTTCAGGTCACAGATACATCCTGGGATGTCCTGAAAAGTTATCCTTTTGCGGATGAAGCGGGCTTTGAGCTGAAAGTTCAGATCGATGGTGAGCAGTATCAGCTTCAGATCGGACTTGATCGGGACGAGCCGAATTCTGACGGAAGTATCCCGATCGATACATTGATCCTCCAGCGGATCGGCAATTGATGAAGGATCAGGGAAGAAGGATCGATCGCAGATCGGAGATCTCTTTTTCACTCAGGCCGCAGCTCGAAAGATAATTCCCGATACGGCCGTCATATTTTTCATCCAGATGAGAAAGCAGAAGCTCCATGTTTGATTCATCGCTCCGGTAGATGTGATGCACATTTTCCGGCGTAGCAGCGATCAACGGAGCAACCAGTTTTTCCACATAGGTATAAGAGACAGCATAGTTTTCGATGATCTTTTCTCTTTCCACGTCACAGAGAAGATAGAAAATCGCTGCGATAAGTCCGGTCCTGTCTTTGCCGTGCGCACAGTGGAAAAGCACTGTTTTCTCTTTCTCTCGAAGTATCGTCCGAAGGACCTCTGCAAAATACGGCCGGGAATTCTCAAACATCCAGATATAAAGATGTCCGAGGGAAGTTTTGATCGTGTCGGTAATGATGCCGGCATTGATATCGTCTGCGTTGACGCGGAGAAGGGGGATGTTATAGCAGGAGAAACGGGGATCGCCGCATACGGTGTCCGGATGGTTCTTTGCCTCTTCTTCCGATCTTAAGTCGATGATGACACTGACAGGGTACGATGCGAGAAGATCGATCGAATCCTTGTCGAGATGATCGAGTGCATCCGAGCGGATAAGACGGTGACAGGCGAGTGCTTTTCCATCGGCATTCGTCATGGCGCCAAGATCTCTGGCATTATATAGTCCGGGGATGAAAAGACGCCCGGATCCCGAGTCCATCTGCATATATTTACCTTCCTTCTTCAAGGATTATAACATCACTTCAGGAGATTTTATATGCGAAAGATATTGAATGTTGAAAGTATGGTATTATAGAAAAAGTGAAAAAGAGGGTATAGATATATGAAAAAGATTTTAATCATTGAAGACAACACTGAGATCAATCATCTGATGGCGGATGCGCTGAAGAAGGCGAACTATGAATGCACACAGGCTTTCTCCGGAACCGAGGCGCTCCTTTACTATGAGAAGGAGGATTTTGATCTGGTCCTGATGGACATGATGCTTCCCGGACTCTGCGGCGACGAGCTTTTCCCGAAGATGAAGGCGATCAAGGATGTACCGGTCATCGTGGTTTCTGCCAAGGATGAGATGGATACCAAGGTCCAGATGCTGACATCCGGTGCCGAAGACTATATCACGAAGCCGTTTGAGATCCCGGAACTCCTGGCACGTGTTGCTGTACAGATCCGCCGTGTTTCCCAGAAGACCGGCGAACCGCAGGGCGGACAGCTGACATATAAGGAGCTTACACTGGATGAGACTTCGTTCACTGTTCTGGTGAACGAGCATGAAGTCCAGCTGACCAAGAGAGAATTCCAGATCCTGGCGCTGCTGGTATCGCACCCGAAGCGTGTATTTACCAAGCAGGATATCTATGACTGCGCGTGGAATGAGATCTATATCGGAGAGGATAAGACCATCAATGTCCACATCAGTAATATCCGAAAGAAATTAAAGGAGTTCACCGATACTGAATTCATTGAAACAGTGTGGGGAATCGGCTATAAACTTGCGAAATAAGGAGAGTGACGTGCATGAGTCTGATTCTGACAACAGAAAACATCACGAAGTCATTTAAGAGTAAAATCGCGGTTAATCAGGTCTCTATTCATGTGGAGAGAGGACAGGTGTATGGCCTGATCGGCAGAAACGGCGCGGGAAAGACGACCCTGCTCCGTATGATCTCCAATCTGGCCTGCCCGACCAGCGGTTCTTTCACATATTATGATGAAAACGGCGCGAATAACGAAGCGATGTGGGGGAGAGTCGGTGTACTCATCGAGGATCCGGGTATCTTCCAGAACCTGAGTGCTTTTCAGAATCTGAAGGCAAAAGCACTGGCTGCCGGAGTCAATAATGATCAGTATCTTTATGATCTTTTAAACTTCGTAGGTCTTCCCAATGTCGGGAAAAAGGCCGTGAAGAACTTCTCTTTAGGTATGCGCCAGCGTCTCGGTATCGCGATCGCGATGGTCAATTCCCCGGATCTTCTGATCCTGGATGAGCCGATCAACGGACTCGACCCGCAGGGTATCGCGGAAGTGCGCTCACTGATCCACAGACTCTGCAAGGAGAAAGGAATTACGATCATCATCTCCAGCCATATTCTGGAGGAGCTGTCGAAGGTTGCTGATAAATACGGTATCATCCACGAAGGCGTCCTTCTCAGTGAAACCTCGAAGGAGGAACTCCTGGAGAAATGCAAGCCGACTCTTTTCATAAAGACATCGGATAATGAGAAGGCGATATCTGTACTTAGGGGAATGGGTATCTCTGACTTTAAAGTGGCTGATGATCATCTTGAGATCCACGAAAGGACTCAGGAAGGCGGTGCCATCTCCATGGCACTCGCGAAAAGCGATATCCAGACTCTCGAGATGCGTCAGGAGAGCCAGTCGCTCGAGGATTACTACTTCCGCCTGACAGGAGGTGCTAAGAATGCTTAATATTTTCCGCATGCATATGTATCGCGTCTCAAAAGCAAAGTCCACCTATGTCCTGGCGATCGTGATGGCCGCCGGTCTGCTGATCCGATTTGGTCTGGCGCATCTGATCTTCGATGATCCGTTGAATCTGGAGTTTGGCGGCGCTGTTCTGACCGGTAACCCGCAGAACACGGCATTTACTCCATCCGTTGTAAACTCATGGTGCATCCAGTCAAGTAACACCCTGATCATCTGCCTGACGATCTTCGCTGTTATCTTTGCCAACTGCGACTTTACACGCGGCTTTGCGAAAAATACATATTCGCTTTATAAATCCAGAACCACACTGGTGATGGGCAAGTGGGTCTCGCTGATGACCTGTATCTCCGCTGTCTATGTCGTTTTCTCTTTCCTCTCTCTGGGTGTCTGCGCACTCCTTATGCCTGCATTTGAATCAAGAAAGTGGGGAGAATACTTCAGAGGATGGATCGTTCTTTATATTCTGTTGATTTCTTTGATGACGCTGGTATTCTTTATTACGAACAGATTTAAGAGCCCGGCCGGCGGTATGGTCATCGGTCTTCTGATCTCAACCGGAACCTTCCAGACAGTGGAAAGAATAATAGATGTTCTGATCGCCAGTGCAAGCGGGGAGAGCCTCATAGATGCTTTTCTGGGAAAAGGAAATGCTTTCCGTATCTCTGATTACTGTCTGGATAATGTATATATATCTTATACTCCTTCAATGGGAGCGGGGGATACGATCCGGACGGTACTGGTGGCACTGGTATATGGCGGTCTGGCGCTTTTCCTGGCAGTATTCCTGTCGAAAAAACAGGACGTCCGCTGCTGATCTGAAAAGTTCAAAAACGCTGAAATATAGGCGCTTTCGGGATCCTCCGGAAGCGCTTAACTTTTTCTTAATCTTTTCTTTTGAAATAATAAACTTCTCCTTGGCGATTGATTAGGATTTGTTTTCTAGAATGAATTCGTAAGCACAAGGAGGAGTCAAAAAATGGATTACATTCTAACCACAAATGAATTGACCAAGACGTACGGTAAGTACAATGCAGCCAATGAAGTATCCATCCATGTTGAGCGTGGCGGGATCTATGGCCTGATCGGCAGAAACGGTGCCGGTAAAACAACCTTAATGAAAATGATCGGCGGTCTTTCCCATCCGACAAGAGGATCTTTCGAGATCCACGGAAGAAACGGCGAGACAACAAAGCAGATGATGCCGAAGGTCGGCATCCTGATCGAAGCCCCCGGTCTTTACCCGAATATGACAGCAATGCAGAACCTGACAACAAAGGCCATTGCACTGGGAATTAAAGATAAGCAGTATCTTAAGGGCCTTCTCGAAGAAGTTGGTCTTTCCAACACCGGAAAGAAGAAGGCAAAGCAGTTCTCTCTTGGTATGAAGCAGCGCCTCGGTATCGCGATGGCACTGGTCAATAAGCCGGAGCTCCTGATCCTCGACGAGCCGATCAACGGACTGGATCCGCAGGGTATCGCGGAAATGAGATCGATCCTGCATCACCTCTGCTATGACAAGGGAATCACGATCCTGATCTCCAGCCACATCCTCGATGAGCTCTCCAAGGTCGCCACCCAGTACGGTATTATCCACGAGGGAAGACTCCTGGAAGAAGAAACGAAAGAGGAACTCTTCAGCAAGTGCTGCGAGAGACTGGAACTCAAGACCAATAATATCAGTAAGACTCTGGAAGTTCTCAATATGATGGGCTTTTCCAAGATGGAAGTCAAAGATGATGCGATCAATATTTACGAGCGCCTGAACGAAGGCGGTGCAATCACGATCGCTCTGGCTAAAGAAAACATCCAGACCAATGAGATCGCGGTCAAGACCGATGCTCTCGAAGACTACTACTTCCAGCTGACAGGAGGAAACAAAAATGCTTAATCTGATTAAAATGAATATGTACCGTATGAGACATGCGGTATCCACATGGGTGATCGCGATCGTTACTATCGTATTTGCATTTATGCAGTTTGGATCACTGAAACTTCTTCTGGATGATCCCTTTAACATGTTTGAAGCCGGCGAAGGTGCCAAAATGCTCGGATTTGCGACAGTTGGCGGTGAAAACCTCGTTACCACACTGCTTCACAATTCCAACATTCTGATTATTGCAGCTGTGTTCGTAGTGCTTTTCGCAAATGCAGAGCATAAGAGCGGATTTGATAAGAACCTGATCGGCATTACAAATCATAAGTGGAAACACGCACTTGCCAGATGGATCTCCGCCGTGATCGGCATGACGATCTTCATCGTGCTCGGATATGCGGTTCTTCTCGGCCTTTGCGCTCTCTTCCTCGACGCTTTCTCTTTCGGAAGTGCGGCAGCAATGCTCAAGAGTGCAGGATTCCTTTACCTCGGCATGGTAACATTCAGCGCGATCTTCTTCTTCTTCACGACTCTCTTTAAGAGCTCTGCCGGTGGTATCGTAGCTTCCCTGGTCATCTCTCTGGGTATCCTGAACCTGATCGAGCAGCTTCTCGATCTTGCGGTCAATAAGATCTTCTCCAACCCGGCATATGTTCCGTCCGATTTCTTCTTTGACAACGCATATATGACCTTTGATGCTTCCGGTGCCGGAATGAAGGCTTGCGTGGTTTTCGTGGCGATCTGCCTGGTATATCTGGTCCTTTCTGTTGGCGGCAGCATGCTTCTCCAGCAGAAGAGAGATGTCAGATAAATAAATTGCATGACCTTTCCAACATAATACCCTCTTTAGCTTGGAATAGAACCGGCCCGTTTTCGGACCGTGTTCTATTTCCAACTTCTAAGGAATGTTTTATAATGTAGGGTAATGGCAATCACGGAGGTTCACTTTGGAATACTTACTGGAGACGGATAATATCACAAAAAAATACGGTAAGATCACTGCGGTCGATCATGTAAGCATTCACCTGAAAAAGGGAGAGATCTACGGACTGATCGGTAGAAACGGCGCCGGAAAGACGACGCTGCTTAAGATGCTTGCCGGCCTTGCCAAGCCGACGGAAGGAAACTACAGTATTTTCGGTGAATCGGAAAAAGAGACAGCAAAGCTTCGTGACCGTATCGGCGTGCTGATCGAAAGTCCCGGACTTTATCCGAATATGACTGCGCTTGAGAACATGAAGATCAAAGCCCTCATGCTCGGCATGAATGATGATGCTTTTCTAAAAGAACTCCTTGCCGATGTCGGTCTGGACAGCAGGTCCGAAAAACTGAAGGTCAAGCAGTATTCTCTCGGTATGAAGCAGCGTCTCGGCATCGCCATGACGCTTGTCGGACACCCGGATCTCCTTCTTCTGGATGAGCCGATCAACGGCCTTGATCCGCAGGGTATCGTGGAGATCCGTGAACTGATCGCCAGATTAAGTAAAGAAAGAAATATCACCATTCTGATCTCTTCGCATATTCTGGAGGAATTATCGAAGATCTCCACCAGATACGGAATTCTGCATAACGGACAGCTGATCGATGAGTTTACCCATAGTGAGCTCTTACGCCGCTGCAGAGAGCGTATCGAGATCCGTCCGAGTGATGCAACGAAAGCAGTGACCGTGATCGAGAAGATGGGGATCACGGAGTATAAGGTGCTCGATAAGAGCGTGATCCAGATCTTCGAACGCCTGGAAGACAGCGGCGAGATCGTGCTGGAGCTTGCAAAGAACAATATCAAGACATTAGGCATCGCGGTAAAGAACGAAGCCCTTGAGGACTATTATCTTTCTCTTACCGGCAGTGCGATGAGGCGGGAAGAGGCCGGGAAAGGAAAAGAATGATCTATCTGCTACTGGCGCTGCTTGTTATATCGATTTCCCTTCTGATCGCGCTGATCCATTACCGCTCGCAGATCAGGAAGAACTGCCGTCAGCTGGAAGTAATGCAGAAGCATTCGTCGAACCAGCGGCTGACCTCGGAAGTGCCGTATAAGGAAGTCAAGGAACTCGTAAGGCGTATCAACGAGATCTGCAACCATTATCAGGAGGATAAGATCATCATTGAGAGAAACGAGAATAATCTCAAGGAAGCGATCGCGAATCTTTCCCACGATATCCGCACGCCGCTGACTTCGCTCGACGGATATGTCCAGCTTCTGGTCATGACCGATTCGGCTGAAGAAAAAGAGCACTACCTTCAGATCATCCAGAACCGTATCTCCAGTCTTAAGGAACTTCTGGAAGAGCTGTTTACCTATACGAAGATGCAAGACCAGAATTACGAGCTGACTATCGTTCCGATGGACGGCCGCCAGTGTATCTGCGAGACAGTACTGGCTTTCTATGAGGATTTCGAGAAGAGGGGACTTACCCCCGAGGTCAATTTCTGTGAAGAGGACCTTCCGATCGTAGCCAACGAAGTGGCGCTCCGCCGTGTGATCCAGAATCTGGTGAAAAATGCACTGGTTCACGGGGTCAGCCGTATCGGCCTTACTCTGGAAAGGACAGACGGCAAGCTCCATTTTACCTGTTTTAACGATAAAAAAGCGGATGAAATCATCGATGTCGATCAGATCTTCGAGCGTTTCTACAAGGGAGATAAGGCAAGAACTTCGACATCGACCGGCCTGGGACTGGCTATCGCCAAAGGCTTGATCGAGCGAATGCATGGAACTATTGCCGCGGATGTGAAAGACGAGATGTTTGTGATCGATATCTTCCTGCCACTAAAAGAAAAAGGATGAAATGTTTAGAAAAGACCATTGACAAGTTCAGGTCTTGGGACTAAAATACATCATGCTGTGCAAACGGCAATCATATTTGCGCCCGTAGCTCAACTGGATAGAGTGTCTGACTACGGATCAGAAGGTTGTGGATTCGATCTCTGCCGGGCGCGCCAGATAGAAGAACTGCCTGATAAGGGCAGTTCTTTTTTTATTCCTATGCCCGGACAGTGCTTTTGCAAGGGACGTTACAGGTGCTAAGGAAAATATGATTGAATTACTGGATATTCTGTGATAAAATACCTGTTCGTGTGACTATAATTCATTATTATATGGAGGAGATAGATATGTCGTCTGTTGAGAAGAAGGATAACAATATTGTCGTTATCTCGCTGGAAGCATCCCCGGAAGAATTTAAGGACGCGCTTCAGAAGTCCTTTAACAAGAATAAGAATCGTTTTCAGATCCCAGGTTTCCGTAAGGGTAAAGCACCTTTTAACCTGGTAAAGCAGTACTATGGTGAGGGCGTGCTCTATGATGACGCTATCGACTACGTCGTAAACCCTGCTTATACTGCAGCTATCAAAGAGCATGACCTGAAGGTCGTATCCCGTCCGGAGCTTGACATCCAGGAGATCGGTGACGACAAGGGCATCAAATATACCATCACAGTAACCGTTAAGCCGGAAGTTGAGCTCGGTCAGTACGAGGGTGTTGAGGCTGAATACCGTTTCAATGCTCCGTCCGATGAGACTGTAGAAGCTGAGCTGAAGCGTCTGCAGGACAGAAACGGCCGTATGGTTCCGGTTGAGGGACGTGCGGTTGAGAACGGCGATACAGTAACCATCGATTACGAAGGTTTCGTTGATGGCGTCGCTTTTGAAGGCGGTAAAGACGAGGGCCACGATCTGAAGATCGGTTCCAACTCCTTTATCCCGGGCTTCGAAGAACAGCTGATCGGTCACAACATCGACGAAGAGTTCCCGATCACCGTTACATTCCCGGAGGATTATCACGCTGAGAACCTCAAGGGTAAGGAAGCTACATTCCAGATCAAGCTCCACGCGATCAAGGTAAAAGAACTTCCGGAGCTCGACGATGATTTCGCAAAGGACGTTTCCGAGTTTGATACTCTCGACGAGTACAAGGCTGACATTCTGAAGACCCAGAAGGAGCAGGCTGAGAAGTCCGCTCAGGAGCGCTTCGAGAATGAAGTAGTAAGAGTTGTTTCAGAAAATGCTAAGGTAGATATTCCGGAGTGCATGGTTGACACAGAGATCGACAGCATGATCGATGAGCAGAACTACCGCATGCGTTCCCAGGGCCTTGACCTCAATATGTACCTCAAGTACATGGGCCAGACCATGGAAGAGTATCGTGCAGGTATCCGCACTATGGCAGAGACCCGCGTAAGAACACAGCTCGTACTCGAGGCTTGCGGTAAGGCAATGAACATCGAGGCTACTGACGCTGATGTTGAGGAAGAAGCAGAGAAGATCTCCGCTCAGTACGGTATGAAGAAAGAAGACTTCATGGCTCGTATCAAGGACAACGACGCATTCATCCGCGAGAGCATCGTCGGCAGAAAGACTGTAGAAGCTCTTGCTGAGAAGGCTGTAAAGACTGAGCCGAAGGAAGAAGAGAAGAAAGAAGAAAAGACTGAAGAGTAATTCTTCTTTCTCCTGAATGAATGAACCACGAGGGGCTGCCTCATATGAGGCAGCCTTTTTGCTTTTCTTTGAAAACTGTTTCGGGATCTGGAGCAGGTTTTCTGCTCGAAATGAGGAGAAAAGTGCTTTTCCATAAGGGGGAATAACGGGGTAAACCGATAAAAATGAATGAATGGAGATTCTATCGGTATGATCCCATCGTCCCTGGCGGATAGAAATTGAAAAATGTGAAATCTATCGGTAAGTTATCTGAGAAAAATACGGATAGAAAAGAAGAATTGGCAATACTATGGGAAAGTTGTATCAGCATTTTACCGATAGAATCCCTGGATTTCTCTTTTCTATCGGTCTGATGCATAAATGAATTACCGATAGAATCATAAAAAACTATTATTATATCTGCAAACAGCCGAACGAGGCTGATTGCTATTTTGTGACGCCGCCTTTGATATAATAGGTTTTGAGATGCTATCCTTGAGGCAGATCATGCCGCTTCGAGACAGTATTCAGAAAAATGAAAAAGTATTTCAGAACACCGCGAACATTTCTCATCTGTCATGTGTCTATAGGACAGATGCGGACAAAAGGAGGCAAATTCAGATGACCGGAAAAGAACTTGAAAAGATCTATAACGAAGCCTACCGCGCGGTGTACTGGACAGCATTTTCTCTTCTTAAGAATGAAGATGATGCACAGGATATCGTTCAGGATACGTTTATTGCCCTGATCAATTCCTATGACAGCATCAGGGACAAGGATAAGATCCTGCCATGGCTGAAAAAGGTCGCCGCCAACAGATCTCTGAATCGTCTTACGAGGACGAAGACGGACAATATGGAGGACGAGTTCTTCGACACAGTCGAGACGGTTCCCGAGGATTTTCTGCCGGATTCACTTGTCGAATCAGCTGAGACAAGAAGGATCATCATGGATATCATTGAAAAATCGTTATCCGAAGACATCAGAAGAACACTGATCCTGTTCTATTTTGATGAGATGAGCACAAAGGAAATCGCGGAAATCCTTGGCGTTCCGGATGGTACTGTCCGCCGCCGTCTGAATTTTGCCAGAAACAAAATCAAGAAAGAGGTCGAAAAGTATGAAGAAGATAATGACACGAAACTGTTTATGGTCGTACCATTCTTAACAAGTCTGTTTACCAAAGAAGCAGAGCAGGTTCCCTTAAAGACGATGCCAGCTTCACTTACAACTGCCCTGTCCGCATCTGCTAAGGCTCTCTCTGAAGGAGCCGCAACAAAATCTGCTGCATCTGCAGCCGCGAAAGGAACAGGGATTATGACTAGTAAATTTATAATCGGAGGTATTGCCACAGTGGTACTTGTCGGTGCAACGACCGCGGGGATCCTCATATTTGCAAATCAAAAGAAAGAAAAGAAAGAAACGGAACCGACGCCGGTATCTGTCGTGCAAAGCGAAGACGCGCCGGAGAAGATCGAACAGATCCAGAGTGACTCGGAAGAGAAAGAAAGCCAGAGCGATACGGCAGCATCTTCATCTGAAACTCCGGAAACCCAGGGTGCAGCCGATCCCAATTCGAATGTTCTCATGAAATCCCCGGTAGTAAACGGGTACCCGATCGATGTACCATGTACGATCGGAGATCTTAAGTCGAAAGGGTTTGAGATCGATGAAGTCGTCGATGGCGAAATGGTATGCATGGTGTATGACCAGCCCGACAACTACTACGCACTGAATTGCTACCTGGAAGAACCTGCAGGGGATCAGGCTAATGTCAGTGATGACACACGAGTCGCCGCCATCGAGCTGTTTATCATCGGAACAGATCTGGATTTCTACGGCCTTGAATTAGGCATGTATGAAGAAGATTTCAAACCGATCATGGGAACACCGTACAAAATCGCAGGAAGAACCGTCGATCACGGACGATACTACTATTACCTGGGACTGGGCGATGTGATCTACGAATTCTACTGCTCTGAACTTACAGAAGATCCGACAAAGCCGGAGCTTGTTTCCATACTGTTTGGAACACAAGAGTATATGTACGAAAAAACCAGACTGGCAGATGTCACATAATGCCGGGGAAAAGGCGATTTTCACACACTGAACAGGAGAAAAAATATGAATAACTTTAAAAAGATAGCATGTGTAGTGTTGGCAGGGATCCTGGCGCTTGGAATGTGTTCCTGCGGTAAAAAGAAAAACAGCGGAAAACCGGCGGATCTTTCTGTAAAGAAGGGGGATACGGTAACATTCGGATCCTATGGCGGGAAGAAGATCGAGTGGATCGTGCTGGATACCGGCGATAATGGTGCCCTGATCATTTCGAAAGAAGGCCTCGATGAAAAACAAGTCGATGATCAAGCGGAGATGATAGAGTATCTCTGGGAAGACTGTGATCTTAGGGCATGGCTGAATGGTGAATTCTATGATAAGTCTTTCAGTGATGATGAGAAGCAAAAAATCAATAAGTCGACCGTCAAATTCGAGAAGTGCCCGGAAGAATATGCGTTTGCCAGTGACGGAAATGATGTTGAAGACTACGTGTTCCTTCTTAGTTACAGCGAAGCAGAGAAGTATTTTAAGTCCGACTCGGACAGAAAGTGCCCGATCTCTGAAACGGCGAAAAACAACGGAGGAAAAGAGCTCGGCGGCTATTGCCGGTGGTGGCTTCGTACAAACGCAGTATACAAGAATTCTTTTATAATCGTGGAAAGAGATGGGTCATATCGGACAAATAGCGGGACTTCCGGAAACCAGACGGAGGTCTGTGTCCGGCCGGCCATGTGGGTCACGATCTAAATTGAAAAGGATTCGTAACATAAAAGGGGCCTTCTCTGATTGAAAGAAAAAAGCAAGTCGGGTAACATGATATAAGAATAGTTATGCGAAACGGCTTTTTCGCATCGGTATGAGAGGTATGTATGAGTAAAGACGATGTACTGGATTTTGATGGCATCATCCACTGTTCATTCTGTGGTAAAGGGGAAAATGAAGTCTCCCGTATGCTGGCGGGCCCGCCGGGTATCTATATCTGTAATGAGTGTGTGATGATCTGCGAGTCTATCCTCGCGGAAGACGAAGTCGGAATCAAGTCCACAAAAGGCACCGGCACAGGTCCTAAAGATCATCTTCCGACACCTTCCGAGCTGAAGGCTGCGCTCGATGAGTATGTCATCGGACAGGAGCAGGCGAAGAAGGCACTTTCTGTCGCGGTATATAACCACTATAAGCGTGTATTCTCGAAGTTTAATACGACAGACGATATCGAGCTTACAAAGAGCAATATCCTTCTGATCGGACCGACCGGCTGCGGTAAGACACTTCTTGCCCAGACACTGGCACGTGCGCTGAATGTCCCGTTTGCGATCGCGGATGCGACTACACTTACGGAAGCAGGTTACGTTGGTGAGGATGTTGAGAATATCCTTCTGAAGCTTCTTCAGGCTGCAGACTATAATGTCGAGTCTGCCCAGAGAGGTATCATCTATATCGATGAGATCGATAAGATCACGAAGAAATCGGAGAACCCCTCGATCACAAGAGATGTCAGCGGTGAAGGCGTACAGCAGGCACTTCTGAAGATCCTCGAGAGCACGGTTGCCAATGTTCCTCCGCAAGGCGGAAGAAAACACCCGCATCAGGAGTTCATCCAGATCGATACAACGAATATCCTGTTTATCTGCGGCGGTGCTTTTGACGGACTGGAGAAGATCATCGAGCAGCGCGTAGGTAAGAAGAACTTCGGATTTGGTGCCGAGATCGTTTCCCAGCAGGAAAAACAGGCAGGTGAGTGGCTCTCGCAGCTCGTACCGCAGGACCTCATGAAGTTCGGTCTTATTCCTGAGTTTATCGGACGTGTTCCGATCAACGTCACTCTTGACGGACTCGATGAAGAAGCCCTGATCCGAATCCTCAGGGAACCGAAGAATGCTCTTCTGAAGCAGTACTGGAAGATGCTGAAGATGGATGGCGTCGAGCTGGAATTCGACGACGATGCCGTTACGGAGATCGCGAAGAAAGCCATCGAGAGAAAGACCGGTGCGCGAGGACTTCGTGCGATCCTCGAAGATCTCATGCTGGATATCATGTACGATGTACCTTCCCAGCAGGATGCGGTAAAGTGTATCGTACATAAGGAATGCGTCACGGAAGGAACCACTCCGGAACTCATAAAGGGCGCGAAACCGAAGAAGTCCAGATCGAGAAGCGGAAGTGAAAAGACCGAAGAAAAGGGCGCATAATATCTGCCCGGACAAAAGGACGGTTGACCTATGGCGAAGAAATTAAGAGAGCTCATAGAGGAAGCGGAAGCATTTATATCGGAATACGACCAGGCCCTCCGAAAAGACGGGACCGGTGATAAAAGCAGGCTTTTAAGCCTGCTTTCGTATATGAACAGGTGGCTCCTCTATATGCAGCATGAGCGGCTGATCCATCTGATCGTAACAGTGCTCTTTGCGCTGGCGATGCTGATCGTATTCGGTGTCTTTGTTCTGTCGGGCGCGATGTATATTCTGGCGCTCCTGGCACTCATACTGGTGCTGCTCGTTCCTTATATCGTGCACTACTTTCATCTGGAAAACGGTGTGCAGAAAATGTATACTCTGATTGATGAACTTGAAAAACGAAAGGGGCAGTGACTATGGCAAACGGTAAGTATTATATCTGCCTGGACATCGGCGGAACGAAGGTCCTGGGCGTCATCTTCAACAGCAAACGCGAGATCGTGTATCGCGTGAAGAAAAAGACCAAAGCCGGCGGAGACGATTCGCAGAATATCGAGAACACGATCATCTCTCTTGTCGAGCAGCTGATCTCGGAATATAAGATCACCATCAAGGATGTGGCGGCCATCGCGGCAGGTGCCCCGGGTGTGATCAATATCGAAAAGGGAATAGTGCTTTTCTCGCCGAATCTTCCATGGAAAAACTATGAGATCAAAAAGGCGATCGAAAAGAAATTCAAAGTGCCTTTCTTCATCGGAAACGACGTCAATGTCGGTGTGTATGGAGAGTGGAAATACGGCGCGGCCAAGGGCCTGACACAGGTGGTCGGTCTTTTCGTCGGCACCGGAATGGGCGCAGGACTGATCCTCGACGGCAAACTCTATACCGGACATCTGGATAAGGGTGCGGAGTGCGGTCATATGGTGCTCGATCCGGAAGGACCGAAGTGCAACTGCGGACAGAGAGGCTGTCTCGAAGCGTTCTCCAGTAAGCAGGGTATCTCGGACTATATCCGTACGCAGGCGGAAAGAGGCAGAAACACATCGATGGCCAAGGCTGTATCGAAGGGTGTCTTTAAGAGCAAAGCATTGAAAGCTTCCTACGATGAGGGCGATGAGGTCACGATCGAAGCCATCGACCGCGCATGCCACTATCTGGCGATCGGATGCGGAAACCTGATCAATACATTCAGCCCGGAAATGATCGTTCTCGGCGGCGGTGTCATGGAAGCCATGGGAAGTGTATTCCTCGAAAAAGTGCTTAAGGAAGTGGACCGCTACTGCATGCCGTCGATCAGAGATACGGTAACGATCAAGGCTGCGGCGCTGGGCGATGACTCGATCCTTTACGGCGCGCTGGCGATGATCGATGATATGCTGAAGACTTAAAAATCACTGAAAGGAAGAATCAGGAATTCTTCTTGTTATAACGCACAGATTCATACAGGGAGGTCAGTTCGGAGATGGACGGATCTCCCTTTTCTTTGATCTGCTGCTCGATCTGACGTGGAGAAGTACCCTTCTTGACGGTGATGCCTTTTCGGATGGCGCGGGTAACGGTGTTATAGTACTGCTTTCGTATCTTTCCTTCGTAGCCTTCTCCAAAATCGAGGTGCTTGCCGGAAATCTTTTTTGCCTTTGGAACTTCTTCGATGATGTCGATGACGGCGTCATTTCTCTCGATGACTTTTTCGGATCCTTCCGCCAGCTGGAAACGCCTGATCAGACGGCGGATGGCGTTGATCACGATGAAGAAGAGAAGGAGCGCGATAGCGACGATGATGATGATCGTGATGATCATGGATGCATCCGACGGCTCATAATTCTCGGCATCCGGCTGTACCAGTTCCGCGCCGTGATTATTGTATTCGCTGCCACTGCCATGGGCCCATTTGTTCAAAAGATTCAAGATGTATCCGAGGAAGGAAAATACGGCTCCGATGACTCCCTGGATGAAAGCGGAGATCGTCTCGACCGGCATGAAAAGAAGAAGGATCAGCGCGAACATGATGCCGCCGAAAATCAGGAAGATCGAGTAGTGATTCTGGCTTTTCATGCTCTTGATCGGCTGCGTGGAAGAGTGCAGGTTATGGTAATACTTGGTGTCGAATACATCCAGCTGTCTGGCGGCAAAGTGCAGGACTACGAGCATGATCGAATCCAGAAGGATGTAGAAGGTCTTGCCGGTAGCGCCCATGACGACCAGAGTGAAGATGAGTACGGAGTGGACAGAAAGGAAGACGACCAGGTTATCGAAAAGAATATGCCGGGTCTTCTTGGAGTAGCGGTATGTCATGGAATGAATGAAAAGCGCAAATACGCATGTTCCCATGAAAATCGTGGCGCCGAGGAGTTCCGGTGTCCCGTCCAGAATATAGTAATAGTACAGGGCAAGATAGAGAGCTCCGGCGATGAAGTGGGAAGCGATCATCAGGAACTGCGGGATACGAAGCCTGCGGAGAAAAACAAATGCCACGCTGACGAAGGTAAGGGTGCAGAGATGTCTATAGGAAAGTGCGGATACCGTGAAATAGACAAGACCGATGACGGCAACGGAAATGACCGAGAAGCAGACCATCAGCGAACTCATGATATCTATGACAAGGTAGTCGGAGACAAACCGGCTTTTCTTCGTTTTATCGGTCATTTCCTTTTACCTCCCATCTCATAAAGTTGGATCGGAGATCAGTCTCTATCTCGGGCATCGCGGTCGTATGGTAGCACGGCCAGACCCATAAAAGGGACGGGCGCTTGCGCTTTAGGCTCAGAAGGATCGGACGGAAGATGGTATCGTACTTCGGTGAGATCACGACGATATAATCATTTGCGCCTGTGCTCGGAAGAAATTCATCGACAAGCTCGGCAAAAGGAATGACCCCGGAAGCGATATCGATCCTGGCCAGTGCCAGACCTCTTCGGAAATTATCACTGTCATCTGCTGCGAGTGCATCAATGACGGTGCTTCCGGTGATCGCATCCTTTCCGTTTGTGAAGATCTGGGAAGGGATGCCTAAGGAATTCAGTTCGTATGTGTAGGAATAGGCAAGGCTGATGGCCTTTTCCAGAAGTGCCTGGGATTCTTTCGAATTATAGAACTCGAGGTTGAGAAAGATCGAGACCTGCCTGGTGGAGGTGGATGCATTCTGGTTGACCATAAAATCACCGGCTTTGGCCGTTGCTGTCCAGTTGATCGACCGCATCGGATCCCAGGGCTGGTATTCACGGATCCCCGAGAAGGAGAACGGATCGGTAAGAAGTGTTCTTCTCTGGATAACATCGCTGAAGGTGATCGAAAGAAGAGTCTGCATGTCCGGAAGCGGGATCAGTTCCGGAAGGATCGTGATGCTGGCATCGTTAGCAAAGGTGCGCGTGATCTTCTCCATCAGAAGAACATCGGATGTTGTGAGATTTACACGGACGAAAGAATAGTATCCGCGCTTGGCGCACTTTACCTTGATGCGCCTTGTATGACGGGAATTCGGCTTCATCGTGAGCATGTCTTCACGATAGACCAGATCCGACAGCGTCGAGTTGGTCATATCCAGAAAAATCAGTGATGTCGGCGACTCAAACTTCAGGATGACAAAAGGAAGAGGCAGCTTCTTATTATTCTCGGCCACCTCAATAACCTCGATCACTTCTCCGAAGGCGGCCACAGGCTTGGAAAAAGACACGTCAAGAGTAAGATCATCCAGCGCATGACTGCGGTAGTAGATCAGCTCGGCAATTGCCAGAATGGCCAGAAGGATTAGAAAAACGATTAGTTTCATTTATTCGAAAAATCTTCCGTAGGACAGGGAACGGTCTCCAAAATGGATTGGAGTACCGAAGATGCGTGAGCATGCTGAGTCTGGATACCTCCGTCCCTGTTGAGTGAGCCGGAAGCGTGCATGGAGAGACGGTGGGCAAGGACCGGAACAGCCAGCTCCTTGATATCGTCCGGAGTCACAAAGGATCTGCCGGAAAGAAGGGCAAGTGCTTTTGCCGCGGAAACCAGCGCCAGAAGAGCACGGGGGCTCGCTCCGATCCGTACTTCGCGGGAATTTCTTGTGGCTTCCACGATCGCGGTGGCGTAATCGTAGATACAGTCTGCCACATATATTTCTTTTGCTTCTTTCTGCATGGAGAGCAGCTCATCCGGAGATGCCACGGATTCCAGTGTGGTGAGAGGATCCTCGGTAGCGTAGCGCTTTAGGATCTCGATACTCTCTTCATGTGTCGGATAGTCCATGGAGAGCATCAGCAGGAAACGGTCCAGCTGGGCTTCCGGAAGTGCAAAAGTACCCTGGGATTCGATCGGGTTCTGTGTCGCAATAACGAGGAACGGCGGCGGAAGAAGGCGTGTCTCGCCATCGACGGTGACCTGCTTTTCTTCCATGCACTCGAGAAGTGAAGACTGTGTTCTCGCTGTGGCACGGTTGATCTCGTCCGCCAGAAGGATATTCGTAAAGATCGGACCCGGACGGAATACGAACTGGTCGGCGCTCCTGTCAAAATAGTGGATACCCGTAAGGTCTGAAGGCAGAAGGTCGATCGTAAACTGGACACGCTTAAAATCCAGGTCTAGAGACTGGGCAAGTGCTCTGGCGGTCTTCGTCTTACCGGTACCCGGAACGTCCTCGAGAAGCACGTGTCCGCCAGTCAGAAGAGCGACCATGAGAAGCTTGATCTGCTTGTCCTTGCCTACGATAACTTTGTTTACGTTGCTGATGATCTTGGAGGCGGCTTCTTTCGCCGCGGTGTTCTGTGTACCTGACATAAATACCCCCGAGTCAAGGTGTCTGCACCGAATATACTGAAAATGCGACGGAATCTATATCATAAAGGTAAGAATAATGACAGAAATCCCAACGTTTTTTCTTATTATACATTATATTAGGCACTTTGTCAGTTGACACTTTACCCCCTGAAAACTATTATAATAAGACCGATATTATGGACTAATTGTGTAGAAAAATCGGTATCAAATGTTTTAGGAGGGATCAATATGACAGATCAGTTGCGTCAGATCGGCGAACGTATCGCAGCACTTCGCGAGATTGAAGAGATCGATGTGAAGACCATGGCTGCAAGATGCGAAATGTCCGAAGAGGATTACATTCTTTACGAAGAAGGAAAGAAAGATTTTTCCGTCTCTTTTCTTAATAATGTGGCGGTGATCCTGGGCGTCGATATGGTCGATCTTATGGTCGGAGACTCACCTAAACTTTCTATAGCATGTGTCGTCCGCAAGGGCGAGGGATTTGAAATTGACCGCCGTGCGGCATATAACTATAAACATTTAGCATTTACATTTAGAAAAAAGATCGCGGAGCCGTTCTATGTAACGGTTGAACCGAATGATATCGATAAGCCGACCCAGCATGCCCATGAGGGACAGGAGTTCGACTATGTACTCGAAGGTTCGATGACTTTCTTCATCGGCGATATCGTATATGAATTGAGTGAAGGCGACAGCGTGTACTTCAATTCCGATATACCGCATGCTATGAAGGCGACTAACGGGAAGCCGTGTAAATTCCTGGCGATCGTAATGAAAGGGGATATTTGATCCGTGGCCATATATGAAGAATTTGTGGGTAGAAACAGAGATGATTTCGTTACCCTCGATGATCTGCAAAAGAACTATAAAGTAACGTATCCGGAAACATTTAACTTCGCGTACGATGTAATGGATAAGATCGCAGAGAGAACACCGGACAAGCCGGCGATCCTCTGGGTAAGTAAACATAACGAAGAGAAGAGATTTACTTTCGGTGATGTAAGAAAGTATTCCAATATGACAGCCAACTTCTTTAAGAGCCAGGGCATCAAGAAGGGCGACCGTGTCCTCCTGGTACTCAAGAGAGGCTACCAGTTCTGGTTCTCGGTACTGGCACTCCACAAGATCGGTGCCGTTACCGTTATGGCAACAAACCAGCTGATGGCGAAAGACTACGTCTATCGTATCAACAGCGCGCACATCAAGATGGCGGTCATCACCGGTGATGACGACTGCACCGAGAGATTTGATGAGGATATGGACCAGTACGATCACGAGGTCATCCGCTGCGTTACCTGGGGTAAGAAGAAGGAAGGCTGGATCGACTTTGATGCGGAAGTGGCTAAGCAGAGCGATGAGTGGACACGTCCGACCGGTGCGGAGGGAACGGTAGCGACCGACCCGATGCTGATGTGCTTCAGCTCCGGTACGACCGGTTATCCGAAGATGGTTCTTCACGACCATACTCTGCCGCTCGGTCACCTCTTTACCGGTGTATTCTGGCACAGAGTAGAAGATGGCAAGCTTCACTTCACCATCTCCGATACCGGCTGGATGAAGTGCATGTGGGGTAAGTTCTACGGACAGTGGTTCGGCGAGGCGACCCTCTTCATCTATGACTTTGATAAATTCAACGGCGCGGATATCTTAAAGAAGATCTGTGACTACAAGATCACGACCTTCTGCGCTCCGCCGACGATGTACCGCTTCATGATCAAGGAGAGCTTCGAGGGCTACGACTTTTCTCACCTCAAGCACTGCTGCACGGCAGGTGAGGCCCTGAACCCTGAAGTATATAACCAGTGGCTGAAGAACACAGGCTGCAAGATCTACGAGGGATTCGGCCAGTCTGAAACATCCGTTGTCTGCGGCACTTACTTCCCGTGGGTACTGCCGAGAACCGGTTCTATGGGTTATCCGGTACCGGGTTTCCATGTAGCTGTTGTCGATCCGGACGGTAATGAGTGCCCGACCGGTGTGACCGGCGAGATCTGCATCAGAACTTCCGAAGAATACGGCGGACGTCCGGTAGGTCTTCTCCTCCGTTATGAAGAGAATCCGGAGGCTATGGCGAAGTCCTGGCACGACGGCCTGTATCACACAGGTGATACTGCATACCGCGATGAGCTCGGGTTCCTGTGGTATGTCGGACGTGTCGATGACGTTATCAAGTCTTCCGGTTACCGTATCGGACCTTTCGAGGTCGAGAGTGCTCTGATGGAGCATCCGGCTGTTCTCGAGTGCGCTGTTACCGGTGTTCCGGATCCGGTCAGAGGTTTTGCCGTTAAGGCGACCATCGTTCTGGCCAAGGGCTACGAGCCTTCTGAAGAACTGACTAAGACACTTCAGAACCACGTAAAGAAAACAACGGCACCGTATAAGTATCCGCGTGTCGTCGAGTACGTCGATGAACTTCCGAAGACCACATCCGGTAAGATCAAGCGTGCGGATATTAGAAAGAAAGATATCGAAAAGCTGGAGGCAAAATAATGGGACGGACAGATAACATCAGTAAGGCTTTTGACCCGAAAGAGGCCGAGAGCAGACTCTATTCGGAGTGGATGAATAAAGGATATTTCAAACCCTCGGGCGATAAGACGAAAGATTCTTTCTGCATCGTTATGCCGCCGCCGAATATCACGGGCCAGCTCCATATGGGACATGCGCTGGATAATACACTTCAGGATATCCTCGTCCGTTATAAGAGAATGAAGGGCTTTGATACACTTTGGGTTCCGGGTACGGATCACGCATCGATTGCAACCGAAGCTAGGATCGTGGCGACGATGAAAGAAGAGGGCCTTACGAAGGACGACCTCGGAAGAGACAAATTCCTCGAACGTGCCTGGGAATGGAAGAAACAGTACGGCGGACGTATTGTTGAGCAGCTCAAGAAGATCGGTTCTTCCTGTGACTGGGATCACGAGCGCTTCACTATGGACGAAGGCTGTTCCGAAGCAGTAAAAGAGGTATTTATCAAGTACTATAACGAAGGCTTGATCTATCGTGGCGAACGCATCATCAACTGGTGCCCGAAATGCCTGACTTCGATCTCCAATGCCGAAGTTGAATATGAAGACCAGCAGGGCTCCTTCTGGCACCTTAGATATCCTTTCGAGGATGCTTCCGGATATCTGGAGCTGGCAACGACCCGTCCGGAAACGCTCCTCGGTGATACTGCGGTTGCCGTTAACCCGAAAGATGAGCGCTATAAGGATGTTGTCGGAAAGATGCTCGTTCTCCCGCTCGTCGGAAGAAAGATCCCTGTTATTGCAGACAGTTATGTTGATATCGAGTTCGGTACCGGTGTTGTTAAGATCACACCTGCACACGACCCGAATGACTTTGAGGTAGGCCTCCGCCATAACCTCGAGGTGATCACTGTCCTTACTGAGGATGCCAAGATCACAGAGGATTATCCGAAGTATGCCGGTATGGACCGTTATGAAGCAAGAAAAGCGATCGTTAAGGATCTCGAAGAGGGCGGATTCCTCATCAAGGTCGAGCCGCATGCCCATAATGTAGGTACCTGCTACCGCTGCGGTACGACAGTTGAACCTCGTGTTTCCCTGCAGTGGTTCGTTAAGATGAAGACTCTGGCAGAGCCGGCGATCGAAGCTGTACGCTCCGGCAAGACCAAGTTCGTTCCGGAAAGATTTGATAAGAACTACTTCAACTGGATGGAAGACATCCGTGACTGGTGTATCTCCCGTCAGCTGTGGTGGGGTCACCGTATCCCGGCATTCTACTGCGATGACTGCGGCGAACTCGTTGTAACCAAAGATGCTTCTGCAGTATGCCCGAAGTGCGGAAAGCCGATGCGTCAGGATCCGGATACTCTGGATACCTGGTTCTCTTCAGCACTGTGGCCGTTCTCCACGCTCGGCTGGCCGAACGAGACAGAAGACCTGAAGCGTTATTATCCGACAAATACACTCGTTACCGGTTATGACATCATTACCTTCTGGGTATCCCGTATGATCGTTGCCGGCTGTGCCCATATGAAGCAGACTCCTTTCGATACAGTCCTGATCCACGGTCTTGTCCGTGACTCCCAGGGCAGAAAGATGAGTAAGTCTCTGGGTAACGGTATCGATCCTCTCGAGATCATCGACCAGTTCGGTGCGGATGCACTGCGTTATGCGCTCGTTACCGGTAATGCTCCGGGTAATGACCAGCGTTTCCAGCAGGATAAGATCGAGGCCGGCAGAAACTTCGGTAATAAGATCTGGAATGCGATGAAGTTCGTCCTGATGAACTGCGAAGAGGATCTTTCTTTCGATGATGTGGATCCTTCCAAGTTTACGCTGGAGGATAAGTGGATCCTTTCCCGTATGAACCAGGTCATCAAGGAAGTTACCGATAACTTCGATAACTACGAGTTCGGTGTGGCTCTGTCCAAGATCAACTCTTTCATCTGGGAAGAATACTGCGACTGGTATATCGAGATCGCGAAGTCCCGTCTTTTCGATAAGGAATGTGCAACCAGAAAAGAAGCACAGTTCATCTTAAATGATGTCCTCGGCAGATCCATGCAGCTGCTGCATCCTTTCATGCCGTTCCTGACAGAAGAGGTCTATAGATATCTGGTACTTACGGCGAAGAAAGATTCCATCATGATCTCTTCCTGGCCGGAATACCGTGAAAACGAAGTCTTCCTGCAGGAAGAAAAGCAGATGGAGATCCTGATGGATGCGATCCGTTCGATCCGTAATGTGAGAACGGATATGGGTGTTATCCCGTCCCGTAAGATCGGTATGATCCTCGTTTCCTCGGATGCGAAGAACCGTGCGATGTTCGTGGATGGTAAGGCATTCCTCGAGCGTCTGGCCAATGTAACCGAAGTGGAAACAAAGGAGACCAAGGAAGGTATCCCGGATACGGCGGTGGCATGCGTATGCTCTGCCGGTGAGATCTATATCCCGCTTGAAGACCTGATCGATATCGACAAGGAACTCGAACGTCTCGGAAAAGAGAAAGAGAGACTCGAAGGTGAGATGAAGCGTGTAAACGCGAAACTGGCGAACGAAGAGTTTGTCAAGAAAGCACCGGAAAAGGTCATCAACGCGGAGAGAGAGAAGCAGGCCAAGTATCAGGAGATGCTGGATAACGTTCTTTCAAGAATCGATGCACTGAAAAAATAAATAGGTTCGGAGGGTTATTTATGAGCGAAGTTGAAGAGAAGAACTTAGAGATCTCTCAGGAAGAACTGGATAAACTGCCAAAGGACACAGTCCACTGTTTTCCGGCTTCCAAGACGCAGATCCTGAAAAGAAGGATCATCTGCCTGATCATAGCGGCTCTTGATGCAGCCGCTGCCGGTTATCTCCTGGCAGGTAAAACTGATCCGGGTCCGCTCCTGTGGTGTGTATTCGGCGCGATCATGCTCATCTGCATCGTCGTATTCATCCACACGTTCGTTATTGCGAAGTACCGTGTAGCGATGGACTATCAGAAGAACGAGGTGGCACTGCGCTACATGTTCAATAAGATCACGATCCCGTTTGATTCCTTTGATGCCAGAGAAGGTGCTGCAGACCGTGCTACACAGCTTCTGCAGAACTCCACACTCGGTGCGAATATGGTAAAGGCGGATTATCTGGTACTCGATAACGTGTATGAGGAAGTCTGCTATCAGACATCATCGAAGGATCTTGCTTCGAAAGAAGACTTTGACATGCTGGCAAAAGAGGCAAAACTGGTTTCTTCCGTCTATAAGGCAAAAGAAAAGTACGATGCCCTGAATGTGGATGAGAACGATAGCAAGAAGGATTCCAAGGACGATACCGTGGATCTGGTAAAAGAGGCTATTAAGGAAGAAAAGGCAGAAAAAGCCGAGAAAGCTGCAGAAGAAGCTGCTGAAGCCATAAAAGCGGATGCGGAAGAAGCAGTGGAAGAGGTCAAAGAAGAGATTTCGTCCGAGAAGAAGGACAGCGGGGAGAAGTAAGTCAAAGCGAACTGATCTTTAGTTTCTGTAATTGACGAAAGACACTTCTGCTCGTAAAATAAGGTTTGGTGAAAATTTATTTTCATATATAACAAATAACACAAAGGAGAACATACTTATGCCATTAGTTACTACTACTGAAATGTTCAAGAAGGCATATAACGGCGGTTACGCTGTAGGTGCTTTTAACGTAAACAACATGGAGATCGTACAGGGTATCACAGAGGCTGCAGGCGAACTGAAGAGCCCGGTTATCCTCCAGGTTTCCAAGGGTGCAAGAGCTTATGCTAACCACACCTATCTCGTAAAACTCGTTGAGGCTGCTGTAATTGAGAATCCGGAGATCCCGATCGCTCTGCACCTTGACCACGGTGATTCTTTCGAACTTTGCAAATCCTGTATCGACGGTGGTTTCACATCCGTAATGATCGACGCTTCCTCCAAGTCTTTCGAGGACAACATCGCTCTTACCAAGCAGGTTGTTGAATATGCTCACGCTCACGGCGTAGTAGTAGAAGCAGAGCTTGGAAAGCTTGCAGGCGTTGAGGACAACATCTCCGTTGACGAGAGATCCGCCAAGTTCACAGATCCTGCAGAAGCACAGGAATTCGTAGAGCGCACAGGAGTTGACTCCCTGGCTATCGCCATCGGCACATCCCATGGCGCATACAAGTTCAAGGGTGAACCCTATCTCGATTTCGAAAGACTTAAAGAGATCCACTCCCTCATTCCTGAGACACCGCTGGTACTCCACGGAGCATCAACCGTCTTAAGAGAATTCGTTGACAGATGCAACGAATACGGCGGACAGATTCCCGGAGCACAGGGCGTTCCCGAAGAAATGATCAGAGAAGCTACCAAGTACGGAATCTGCAAGGTTAACATCGACACAGACCTTCGTCTCGCCATGACAGCTGAGATCAGAAGATTCCTGATCGAGAGTCCTTCAGAATTCGACCCTCGTAAGTATTTAGGACCTGCAAGAGACGCCATCCAGAGAATGGTTCAGCACAAGATCAGAGACGTGCTCAACGCATCCAATACACTTTAATAAGAAAACTGATGATTCATGCCTGTCCCTTTAAGGGGCAGGCTTTTTTAGTAATTAAAATGCCCTTCGATATGAGCGCCGTGTGGCGGATTATCGAAGGGGTCATTTTACCTCAGTGCATATAGAAGGGGATGGTATGCAGATTAAGAGGGAATTATGAAAAAGTACGAAATCTATACAAATA
>DFFH01000058.1 GCA_002368805.1 Mageeibacillus sp. UBA3781
CCGTCGAGTTTCTGGAAGGAGAATGCCGGTGCTTTTACATACCAGCGGTCTGTTTTCTCCGGCGGAGTCAGACGGGTGATCCCCTGTTTTTCCAGCGACTCGCCGAGCATGACTTTGGTTGCGATCGTTACAAGATTCTGATCGGTCGATTTCGAGAGGAACGGTACCGATCTCGAGGCACGAGGGTTGACCTCGATGACATAGACGCTATCGTCTTTAGCAACGATAAACTGGATATTGAAAAGGCCCACGATACCGATGCCCAAACCGAGTCTTGTCGTGTAATCACAGATCGTCTCTTTTACCTTCTCCGAGATCGAGAACGGCGGATATACGCTGGTACTGTCACCGCTATGGACACCTGTTCTCTCGACGAGTTCCATGATGCCCGGGATGAATACTTCTTTTCCGTCGCAGATCGCATCGACCTCGACTTCTTTTCCGACGAGATATTTGTCGATAAGGACCGGTTTATCTTCGTCCACTTCTACGGCATTCTTCAGGTACTTCACGAGCATGGTCTCATTGGCCACGATCTCCATGGCACGGCCGCCCAGTACGAAGGACGGACGGACAAGTACCGGATAACCGATCTTCTCTGCGACCTTGATGCCGGTCGGAATATCCGTTACGGCTTCGCCTTTCGGATTCGGGATGCCGAGGGACTTGATGACTGCATCAAAAGCATCTCGATCTTCTGCTTTTTCGATCGCATCGTTATCTGTACCGATGATATGAACCCCGCGCTTTGTAAGCGAATCAGCGAGGTTTACGGCCGTCTGTCCTCCCAGTGTTACGATAACACCCAGCGGGTTTTCCAGGTCGATGATGTTCATGACATCTTCTGTCGTCAGCGGCTCGAAATAGAGCTTATCGGCTGTCGTATAGTCGGTAGATACTGTCTCCGGGTTGTTGTTGATAACGATAGCTTCATAGCCCATCGACTGGATCGTCCGTACCGCATGGACAGTAGAATAGTCAAACTCGACACCCTGGCCGATACGGATCGGACCGGAACCCAGCACAATGACTTTCTTTCTGTCGGATACGATCGACTCATTCTGCTTGCCGTATGTCGAGTAGAAATACGGGATATAGCTGTCAAACTCCGATGCGCAGGAGTCGATCATCTTATAGATCGGAGCGATCTTCTTCTCTTTTCGAAGCTGATAGATCTCATCCTCTGTCTTATTCCAGAGTTCAGCAACATAGGAATCGGAGAATCCCATTCTCTTGGCTTCGATCAGATGCTCGACCGATCCCGGATTTGCTTCCATCTCACGCTCGAAATCAACGATCTTCTTGATCTTGTCGAGGAAGAACATGTCGATACCCGTGATGTTGCAGATACGGGAGTGATCGACGCCCAGCCACATCAGCTGCGAGATCGCATAGATGCGGTCATCGGTACCTTCCTTGATGTACTCGAGCAGATCATCGACACTCATATGCTCGGAATCGAACTTCGTCATATGGATATGGTTCTTGCTATCCTCGAGCGAGCGGATCGCTTTCAGAAGGCTTTCTTCAAAAGTTCTGCCCACGCTCATGACCTCACCGGTCGCCTTCATCTGCGTGGAAAGCTTATTCATCGCTGCCGGGAACTTATCGAACGGGAATCTCGGCATCTTGGTGACAACATAGTCGAGAGCCGGCTCGAAGCAGGCAGGCGTATTGGCAAGCTTGATCTCATCGAGATTCATGCCGACTGCGATTTTTGCGGAAACACGTGCGATCGGGTAACCGCTGGCTTTCGATGCGAGTGCGGAAGATCTCGATACACGGGGATTGACTTCGATGACATAGTACTTGAAGGAGTGCGGATCGAGTGCGAACTGGCAGTTACAGCCACCCTTAACACCCAGTGCGCGGATGATCTTCAGGGCACTGTCACGCAGCATGTGATATTCCTTATTCGTCAGTGTCTGCGAAGGCGCCACGACGATGGAGTCACCGGTATGGATACCGACCGGATCGAGGTTCTCCATATTACATACCGTGATGGCGGTATCGTTTGCGTCACGGATAACTTCGTACTCGATCTCCTTATAGCCCTTGATGCTCTTCTCCACAAGGACCTGATGCACCGGTGAAAGCGCCAGTGCGTTTTTCATCATCTCGCGGAGCTCCTCCGGATCATTTGCAAATCCGCCGCCGGTGCCGCCCAGTGTAAATGCCGGACGCAGGATGACCGGGTATCCGATCTCTTCTGCCGCAGAAAGTGCTTCTTCGATACTATAGGTGATCTGGGAAGGTACGACCGGCTCGCCGATCCTCTCACAGAGTTCCTTAAAGAGTTCACGGTCTTCCGCGCACTCGATACTCTTGGCGTCGGTACCGAGAAGCTCGATCTCACACTCTTCCAGAACACCTTTCTTCGCCAGCTGCATCGCAAGGTTAAGACCCGTCTGTCCGCCGATACCCGGAACGATCGCATCCGGTCTTTCGAGACGGCAGATACGTGCGAGGTACTGCAGTGTCAGCGGTTCCATATAGACCTTATCCGCGATGGATGTATCTGTCATGATGGTCGCCGGGTTTGAGTTCGCAAGAATAACTTCGTAGCCTTCTTCTTTAAGTGCCAGGCAGGCCTGTGTACCTGCATAGTCAAACTCCGCCGCCTGTCCGATAACGATCGGACCCGAGCCGATCACGAGTACTTTATGAATGTCTGTTCTCTTAGGCATTGACGTTCACCTCGCTCTCTTTTTTCTCACAGAAGTCTTTCATGATAGAGACGAACTTCTCGAAAAGATATGTGCTGTCCTGCGGACCCGGAGCACTCTCCGGATGGTACTGCACGGAAAAGACCATATCCTCTTTGCACTCGACCCCCTCGGCGGTATTGTCAAGCAGATTGATGTGTGTCGCTTTAAGTTTTGTTCCCTCGAGACTCTTAAGATCGACCGCATAGCTGTGGTTCTGGGAAGTGATCTCTATCTTCCCGGTCTCAAGATTCTTGACCGGGTGGTTACCGCCACGGTGACCGAACTTCAGCTTATATGTCTTTGCGCCGTAAGCAAGCGAGATCATCTGGTGACCAAGGCAGATACCGAAGATCGGGAACTTGCCGGCAAGTGCTTTTACCGTAGAAATAACGGGAGTAACATCCTCCGGATCTCCCGGGCCGTTAGAAAGGAAGATTCCATCCGGCTTCATGAACTCGATCTCTTCAGGAGTCGTATCAAAAGGAACAACGGTCACATTGCAGCCGTACTCATTCAGCTTCCGGATGATATTGAGCTTGATGCCGCAGTCGATCGCAACCACGTTATACTTCGGGTTAGCCGTTCTCGAGTACCAGCGCTTGCGGCAGGATACACGGGAGACCTGATCGTGCGGGACAGGAGTGACGGTGATCTTTGCAAGCGCAACATCGAGCGGTGTGTCGATGCTCGTGATGATCACTCTTCGGGAACCAAGATCACGGATACTTCTTGTGATCTCTCTGGTATCTACACCTGAGATGCCCGGGATGCCCTCATCTTCCATCTCTTCGGAAAGTGTCTTTGTATAGCGGAAGTTACTCGGCATGTCATTGTAATCACTGACGATCAGGCCGCCGATACTCGGATTCTTGCACTCATAGTCATCATCCGTGATGCCGTAATTGCCGATCAGGGGATACGTCATGACCACCATCTGGTCGGTGTATGACGGATCGGAAAGAATCTCCTGATATCCCACCATGGAAGTGTTAAAGACGATCTCACAGACACGCTCGACATCCGCACCGAAGCCATATCCCTCAAAATAGCTTCCATCCTCCAAAACGATCTTTCGGTCTTTTTTTCTCATAATGCCCTCCGGTCCAGCAAACAGAAAAAAAGCGTCCCCAACGTGCCTTGGAACCGGCACATGCGAACGCCTTTGCTCACTATTCAATTCGTAGGTATATACTGTCTTTCATTTTCATTCACGGGAATTATAGTAATCTATATAATCCCTGTCAATGCGCAGAATGAATAAAAGATGATCGATTTCTGTCTTTCGGTTTTATCTTACCGGTTTTGCTTCTTCGCAAAAAGGATCAGACCTCGAAATCGAAGCAGGATCTGATCTTCGTATATGGACGGACAGCAGTGTTCGCCACTTCCACATGCGCCGGGTGTACGGCATAGCCCTGAAGCGAAGCTTCATCTTCGAAGCTCGTATCAAGCATCAGGTCTGTGTTCGAGGAGCTGAGTCCATCGGTATATACCTTGATACCGGTCATTCCCGGGATCTTCCCGGAAAGTCCCTCAAGGCCTGCCTTGATGTTCTTTTTGACCTGGATCTTCTCCTCGTCGGAGAGCTCATCTTTTAAAGTCCAGATGATTACATGCTTTACCATAAGTGTATCTCCTTTATATTCCTTTATCTCTGAATATTCATTCTCCACCAGTTTTCGATCGTATTAAGGATATCTATTTTCGCCTTGAGCTGAAGCAAATTGCCGCTCAGAAGCTCGATGATCATCACCTGTCCGCCCAATTTCTTCTCATAGTGGATGCTGCGGATACTTGTCGGCTCGACATAAAATGACGGTTTCAGATCACAGGCGGCCATCGTCGCAAGTGCACCGATCGCGCCAAACATATACGATGCGGCATTTCCCTGTGTGGAGAAAAGCAGCTGGTTATTCGCGATCTCGACATACCATAGAGGTGCGGCCTCGAGCGGAGCTCTCTGTCCTGCGGCATTCTTAGGCGACGTAAGTCCGATTGCTACCGGAGTCATCGTGAATGCCTGAGGTGCTGCCTGTGGTGTCGGTGCGGCCTGTGGTGCCGGTGCGGCCTGAGGTGCCGGCGCGGCATACTGGGGAGCTGCCTGCTGGGGAGCCATCGGCTGCGGTGCCGGTGTATATTGTGGTGCGGCCGGCATCGGCGCAACCACCTGCTGGGGAACCTGCGGAACCATATTTACTGCTGAACCGCAGTACTGGCAAAATGCACTTTCATCCGGGATCTGTTTTCCGCAATTAATACAAAACATATACTATTATCCTTTCTGTCTTTTCCCTCTTAATCATCTTATTAGTACCTTTCCCATTATAGCAAATAAAGCGTTTTCTGCACGAGTTTTCCCACTCTTCCGTTTTCTTTACTTTTCAGGCCTGGAATGCTACTCTGTTCTCGTGAATTATTTATAAATGTATCATAGGAGGATGACTATGAAACGCAGTATTGTTGTTCTTCTGACAGCGGCCATGATCTTATCTCTTGCCGGCTGTTCAAAGAAAGATGAAAAGGAAACTTCCCGAACAAGACGGACGAAAGACTCTACGGAAACGGAAGATACAGAAGCTCCGGAAACAGAAGAAACGTCTTCTGAATCTGAACAGTCCACCGAATCAGAATCCGAATCCGAGTCGGAAAGCAGTTCCGATACTTCCGGACTCGGGAAACCCTCCGGACCGGTCCAGGTAAAACTGGACCACTCTCTGACGCTTCTGGATCTGTCAGAAGATGTTACCGACCGCGCTTACGGTGAACTGATCAAGAATCTTGATTATCCCCATATGATGTCCGTTCATGAATATGTGTCTTCGTATACTGTACTGTCGGACAATTATGATGCGCTGAACAAAAAACTCAGCGATATCAGTTCGATCCACAAAAATGCCTGTGACAAGGAATATGATAATATCGTCAAGCAGTTCCCGGAATACCAGAAGAACGCCAGTGATGAAAACTATTATATGTTTTCATCCAACTACTTCGGCAGTTATATAAATCTGTGCCGTGCAGACAGTGAGATCACTTCCTTCAGTGTGAAAGATACCCTCATTTCAACCGATCTTTCCTCCGACAGTGAAGCATTTTACAACTTCAAGTCCGGGACCGGCGAAGAAATCAAGTTTGACGACATCATAACGGATAGAAGTGCTTTTGCCGATGCCATAATTGCCAGCATCCCCGCGACTACATCAAACACGAACGACTGGCAAAAGACTCAGTATGAAGCCGTCAAAGCTGCCGCTGAAAACATAAGGAACAATGAGGATGTCGCATTCCTTCTTTATGCGAATGCGATCCACATCTCCGACACAGTTATGTTAGATGGCCAAAACAAGGATATCAACTTCAATGTCTCTGTCCTCGATTTGTCCAACTGCGTAAAACTCGAGTATTTCGGATCTACTACGAAGTACTATTCCATCGTGCAGGATGTAGGGAATAACATCAAATGGGATTTCGATGAAGACGGGATCCTGGATACACTCACTGTTAACGATGTTTCCGATGATGATTACGGCATCAATCTGGAAATCTCTCTAAACGATAAAAAAATCACTTTGCCTGATCTTCCGGAGCTTCAGGATGGAGATGATATCTCCTGGGTATGTGTATCCTATACCAATAACGGATACTTTCTCTATGTAGAATGTGCGATGGAAGATCCGGTAAATACCACATTAGTATTTCATGTCACCGGGGATTCCGTCGAATATGTCGGATGGATGGGCGAATTTGATTCTTTCCCTGTAAATCCGGATAGCGTCGTAGTCAATCGCCGTTCTGATCTTCTGGGTACGAATCACGTTAGCATTCTTTCCACGCTGAATGACACAAACGGTATCCCGAAGCAGACATCTGATTTCATGAAAAAGTATGGACTCGGCGCGGCAAATGATAAGATGGTCCTTGGCAATTTCACACCTGATGGAAAACCCACCGATCAGTCCGTCACAGTTCCTGCGGGCACGGTAGTACGTATCCTGGGAATCAACACCAAACAGGAGCTCGTTACTTTCGAAGCCGTCTTCCCGGACGAATCCCAGAACTTCCAGTTCCAGATGATCCTGAGATCCAGTGATGACGACTACTATGATGTATACTTCAACGGCAAGGGTGCCTACGATCTCTTCAGCGGCTGCTTCTATGCCGACTGACGTTGTCAGGCTTCTTTCTTCTTAGGTGCTAACAAGCCAAAGAAAATGACGTATAAGAAATCCCCCGGAACGGTTCTCCGGCTATAAGCCGAGGACCAGCGACGGGGGATTTACTTATTCGTCTGTTATTTGATTATGCCTCTGCGTCTCAGAAGAACATCTGTGTAACGCGGAGCACGCCGTCAATCGAACGGAGTTCACTTAAGATATCCTCACCGATCTCCTCACTGATGCCGAGGAAAGACTGAGCCTTGTTCGAGCCCGGCTTTACACCCCAGTGCATGCTGTTGATGTTGATGTTGTGATCGCCGATCTTGGTAGCGATCTTACCGATGATGCCCGGCTTGTCTTCGTTCTGCATCGCAAGCATGATCGGAGCGATGGCAAAGTCTGCCTGATATCCGAAGAAGCTAACGAGGACCTCGGTATCTTCACCGACGATCGTGCCGGAAACAGAAAGCTCACGGCCTTCCTCAGTAACGAAGTTTACAACGATCATGCTGGTGTAGCGCTCGCACTGTGCACTCTTGCTCTCAACAACTTCGATACCATGGGACTCGACGCCCTGACGTACATTTACGAAGCTTACACGTCCATCGGAATGTGCGGAGAGGAAACCCTTCAGAACAGAAAGAGTCAGGATACCTGTCTCCTGCTCAGCAAGTGCGCCTCTGAACTCGACCTCGATCTTCTTGACCGGAGCCTCTTCTGCCTGGAAGTAGATCTTGCCGAGCTTCTCGGCAAGGTCGGCATACGGACGGATCGCCGCCATATCGCCGCTGAAAGAAGGCATGTTGATCGCAGCAACGAGCTCGCCGCGAAGTGCTTTTGCAACGAGAGAGGTAACCGCAGAACCTACGTTGTGGTTTGCTTCCTGAGTAGAAGCACCGAGGTGAGGTGTAACTACGCAGTTCGGAAGAGTCAGAAGCGGGTTCTCATAGTGCTGCTCGCCCGGTGCCTTGTCGTAAGAAGGCTCCTTATCGAATACGTCGATTGCTGCAGCTGCAACCTGGCCGGACTTCAGCGCTTCGTAGAGAGCTGCCTCATTTACAAGACCGCCACGAGCGGCATTTACGATACGTACGCCCTTCTTGCACTTGGCAAGTTCGTCAGCGCCGACCATACCGACAGTCTCTTTATTCTTCGGTGTATGGAATGTGATGAGATCTGCAACAGCAAGAAGATCCTCAAGCTTCGCGCAGCGCTTAACACCAACTGTGTCGAACTTCTCCTGTGTGATGTACGGGTCATAAGCAACGACTGTCATACCGATACCCTTGAGCTTTCTGGCTACGATGGAACCGATACGGCCGAGACCGATGATACCTGCGGTCTTGCCCTCGAGCTCGTTACCGATCATCTGTGCACGGCGGAAATCGTCGTGATGTGCTGCCTCATTTGCGTGGCAGAGATTTCTGAAGATGGAGAAAGCATGTGCCACAGCGAGCTCACCTGCTGCCATGATGTTTGCTTCCGGAGTATTTACCGCGATGATGCCCTTCTCTGTGCAGGCAGCAACGTCGATGTTATCGATACCGTTACCGGCACGGCCGACAACCTTAAGATTCTTCGCATTTGCGAGAAGATCTTTATTTACCTGGGTTACAGAACGGACGATGAGTGCGTCGTAATCACCGATGAAACCCTTGATCTCATCCTGGGAGCAGCCAAGTCTCTCATCTACTTCAAAACCTTCGTCTTTCAGATACTGGATAGCATCTGCCGCAATCTTCTCTGCAACTAAAATCTTCATTTTGTGTTCCTCCCTATTTACTATCGCGCGAATCGCGCCCCTGTTTTCTATTACTTATGCGTTCTGGCTTTTCAGCTCGGCAACTACTTCATCAAGATCCTTAAGCATCGCCTTGACCTCTTCGATCGTGGTATCTGCCATATGTGCGATACGGAATGTGGTCTCTTTCAGAGCACCGTAACCGCCGGACAGGAGATATCCTCTCTCGCCCATCTTCTTATTGATCTCGGCAAACGGAATACCGAGAGTGTTCTTGATACAGGTAACTGTCACAGACAGGTTATCCGGATCGGAGTAGAGCTCCGCATTCTTTCTTGCCCAGTCGCGAACGAGCTCTGCCATCTCGCAGTGTCTCTTATAGCGGTTCTCCATACCTTCCTTGAGGATACAGTCGAGCTGGTAATCCAGTGCGAACATGTGTGACTCAGACGGCGTGGACGGATACTGGAACGGCTTCTCCTTCACGAACTTCGCAAGCTCGACATAGTCGAAGTAAAGACCTCTGTTCGGGATGGTCTTCGCCTTTTCCAGCGCACGGTCGGAAACCGAAGCGATGGACATTCCCGGAGGCAGACCCAGGCACTTCTGTGTGGAAGTGATGCAGACGTCGATGCCCCACTCATCTACCGGGATATAGTCTCCGCACATGGAACTTACGGTATCCACGCAGAGGATAACATCCGGATATTTTGCCTTTAAGACCTCGGAGATCTTTCCGACAGGATTGTGGATACCTGTGGAAGTCTCGTTGTGTGTGATGGTGATCATGTCGTACTCGCCTGTGGAGAGTGCCTCATCAACCATCTCAGGTGTCGTGATCTGTCCCAGTTCGGAACGGAATATATCTGCCGGAACACCATTACATACCGCCATCTTATACCAGCGCTCGCCAAATGCTCCGATGGAGAAGATCGCTGCTTTCTTTGCGGTAAAACATCGTACGGCGCCTTCCATCAGACCGCTTCCTGATGAGGTGGAAAGAATGATAGTGTTCTTCGTACCCATGACCTTCTGCAGTTTCTCGGAAATCGACTTCTGCAGAGCAGATGCATCTTTGGTACGGTGGCCGATCATCGGCGTAGCCATCTTTTCCAGAACTTCATCGCGGACTTCAACCGGACCCGGAATGAAAAGCTTTTTGTGCGTACTCATGATAAACTCCTCCAAGTAATAACTATAATTACATACCGTACCATTGTAGTCGCATTTCTTCTATTTTTCTAGTCAAAAAGCACTGTCATTTTCAAATTCGGCAAAATACCAAAAAAAGTGCTTTTCGATGCCCTTTAGCCGACAACATGACAGGATCACATGCCAAATGATTTTTATTCGAGCAAAAAGCAGCCGCTCCTTGCGAAGCGGCTGCCTGGTTCGATCTGTTTTGGTCCGAAGCTTATACCGGATTCGAGAACATGCTCGCCGGCGGGAGTTTGACGGAATCACCGGCCTTCGGTGTATAGGAACTGTCGAGTTCATTGTAGGTCAGGATCGTGGTTACACGGGAATCCTGCTCATTATCAATATCATAGCCATATACAGTGTGGAAGAGATCCCACCATGTGCGGCAGCCGATCTGATCGGAGAATGTATAGATACCGATCGGAGCATTCGGATCCGGTGCAGTGGATTCTGTGGTCTCCGGTGTGGACTCAGGTGTTGACTCCGTGGACTCGGAGATATCTGTGACCGATGTATCCGTAGGAACATCGGTTACTTCCGACTTCTTACTGCTGCTGCAGGACTTCGCGATAAGAACGATAATGATGATCAGGCAGATCAGAGAAACTGCTGCCAGGACATATGGCAGGAATGTACCGGCCTGTCCTTCATCGTCTCCGTTATCAAATCCGTCATCGATCGTATCCGGTCTTCTTCTGGCCGGCTGGGTATTCGGACGGTTTCCCGGACGCTGCGGCTGGGACGGGCGCTTCGAAACACCCGGTACAGAGCCCGGACGGACAGCTTCACTCTGCTGCATATATGCCGGGATCGAAGATGCTGCCGGCTCGATCGGTGCGGAAGACGGCGATACATCGAAGAGATCTGCCACAGACGGCGGAGGATTGTCAAAGTCATACTGCGGAACATCTTCCCGGGATGCTGCGCTGACTGCCGCGAACGGATCGTAATCCGCATCGCTTACTGCCGGCATCTCCTGCGTCGGCTCGTCATAAGCAGAAGCAGCATAGCCGGTATCCGCTGCATAATCTTCAGAGGAAACATTTACGAACGGAGAGACCGGAGCCGCTTGCGGCTGTACGAACTGGGATACGGAAGGCGCTGCCTCATCCTCATCCACAGTATAGGAACCGCGGGCATATACGCCGGTGTCCTCATAGCCGACCGGCGTGTCACTGTTGGTCGGGTACGTCGGCGGAACATAGGAAGGTGCTTCGTACAGAGGCATCTCCGGAACATCGTTCGCCGAAGAAGTAGCATTGTTCGGTGTCTCAGCAGAAGCGAACGGGATCACGAACTCGCCGGATGACGCTGCTGTCTCCGCATCCGAAGCGGAATTATAATCGGATGGGTAAGACTCGTGTGTCTCGTACTGATCTTCTGCAGAAGGCTCCGCATCTCCGAAGAATAGCGGGGTCTCGTCGAATTCTTTTGGATCGTTGGAATACTCGGGCTCGTCGTTCATAGGCTTTTTCACCTCATCTTCCGCTTCGAAAACAAGCGGGGCATCCTCGTCTGTTTCCGCAACAGATCCCGAAGCTCCGGCCTCGGTAGTCTGTTCAGTGCCTGCCACGTTCTGTTTGGCAACAGGAGCTTTTGACGGATCGCCGGCAAAAAGCTCGTCGCCGATAAAGAGCGGAGCGCCGCCATCATTGACCGGTGCTTCTCCGCCTACTTCAAACGATACATTTTCAGAAGCCTGCTCGTCTCCCGAAACAGCTGCTGCCGCAGCTTCAACCTCCGGAGATACCGGCGGTACGGAAGGCGTAACCGGAGCTTCCGGCTGCTGTGCTTTGACAGCGGCCTTAAAGAACGGATTATCTTCATTCTTTACTGCAACAAAGGGCTCATCCTTCTTTACAGGTGCGGATGGAGCTGTTGCCTGCGGCTGTACGAAAGGATTGGCCGCAGGAGCACTCTCCGTATTCTCTGCGATCTTCTCATCCAGTTCAGCCGCTGCCTTATCGAAGCTGTTTACGAAAGGAACTACCTTCGTCGCTTCCATATTCCCGGAAGATGTCTCTTCCTTCACCGGTTCCTCTTTTGAAACCTCTGTCTTCGGTTCGCCGGTTTCTTCCGGCATCAGTTCGGAAATGTCACCGAAGGACAGTGTCGGTTCCGGAACAGGTGTATTGATCGCCTTATCCACCAGTGCGCTGGTTGCCGCTCCCGTAGCCGCAGCGGCAGAAGTCCTTGATGCCGTCTCGGCGCCGAGAGAAGCGATAGCGTCTGCCGCGCTTCCGACAGGCGGAGTGATCGCGGTAGCTTCGAGCGCCCTTGCCTCAGGAGATTTCTCCTTTACAGGTGCATCGCCGAAGAGCATCGCATCCTTGGAAACCGGAGCCGGAGCCTTCTTCGGAGACTCGAGCGGTACCGGCGGAGCTACGTTGTACTCATCGTCATCATCGATCTCTTCTTCGACGGTTTTCTTCTTCTTTCTTCCGAATCCGAAGAAACCGCCCTTCTCGCTGGAGGTGATGTCCTCAACGAAGGAGATCATGAACTGCAGCGGGACTCCCGGGAGCTTCGCTGCCGCTTCTGTGATAACTACGGATGCCGCATCGCTCTGATCCTCTGCATCATAAAGGATACGCAGAAGTTCCTGCTGTCCGAGTGCCTCATATACCTCACGGTTACAGAGGATAATGCAGTCATCCAGCTTGAGCTGGGCGATATTGGAACAAAGTGCCGGTGCCGTCTTGGTGGCACAGAAGTTATAGAAATTATCGACCTTCTGACGGGCGGTATTGATCGCATCGATGCGGATATCCGTCGCTGTCATCGGGTAGAGTGTATCATCACGGTAGAGGAATGCCAGGCCTTTGCCGATCGTCGATGCAAAAGCTTCGCCATCTTTGACCATAACACCTGCGAAGAAAGGCGCTCGGGAATTACCCTGAGAGATCTTCATCTTGCCAGTGATCGAAACCGCGGTATTTACCATCTCACCGATCGAATCATCGAGAGAACGGCGGCCGGTCTTCAGTTCTGTACCGAGACGGCGGAGGATCGGTTCATAAGGCGGAAGAGCATTCGGATCCTGGTCAGGATTGGTCTGATGGGAAAAAACAGAAAAGAAAAAACCTCTGTCTTCTTTATCGTTGGTAAGATCTGCGGAGCGGGCAACGGACTTGCTGGTCACGCGGCCGTCCATATAAAAAGCGTCTGTAAGCTCTGTTGTAGGAAAATATCTCGCTGTAAGCGTCGTCGCCAGACGAGTCTGTTTTGCCATGTTTTGAGGCCTCCAAATTATGGGATCGTCCCATTACTTCTAGTTAATTATAACATAATGTCTTTTCATACAAGTGTTTCGGAGGCACTTTTTACTACAATTTCGTGACAATTTCGGGTCGATGCGGTTGCTTCCGGAAGAAGGATGCGGAAGGATGCGTGTTTGCCGTGTTTTTCCGGGAAAGGAACTATTGCACAGGTATTACGCGGGATCTGCTCAATTCTTTTTGCTTTCCACAAAAGCCGCCATGTCTTCTTTCAGCACAGAGAACGGCGCACAGCCGAGATCCAGATATGCCTTATAGACTTCTTCCGGTGTGCAGATACCGTCGAGATCGGCTATCGCCTGATCCAGGATCTCTGATGTGAAAAGGAAGCCGAATGCATACTCAAGTGCATACCCCTGCTCGGCAGTAAGGCGCTTCCAGTACTCATCGATGGCAGCCCCGTCCTGACCGTAGTGCATGATATAGGTCTTGCAATCCTCGTAATCCCAGCCCTCATACTCGACACCGATGCTGAGTCTTGCCGCAATATACGTCGAAAAGAAGATCGAAGCCATTACGGAGAGCTTCGCCTGTTTTCTGTCAAACGGCGCATACTGGATCATAATCGTCTCAGAATACTGCGCCCAGCCCTCGGCATACGGCTCGGACATCGCAAATACCTGGTACTTGCTCTCGAGGTTCTCCGCCTGATACTGATGCTGGTAAAGGTGCCCCGGATACATCTCGTGCGAAACGAGCGTGAACATATCGTACTGCGGGTCATCCAGAAGCGCATTATTGATCCATACGGTGTGCCGGGTATAGTTATCGATCGGAGATGGATAGTATCTCGCCGGCTGGATCGAGTCATAGAGCTGTCTCGGAACAGGATAGACCTCGACATCGTGATCTGAGATCGCCGGAAAATGTTCTTCCGTGAAGCGCTTGCACCATTCGCTCGCCTCATCGAATTCCAGGTCGCCGAAGGCAAAATACGATCCCTTCACCTTCCACTGCGGCATATACTCTTCATAGATCTCATCGATCCGTTTCTGAAGCAATTCTTTCGCCTCTTCCACCGGCATATCCGTGCCTGTCTTTCTTGCGAAAAGGGCCTCGTAATAGGCTTTTCCATCCGCAGTCTCCGCCAGGTACGGCGCATCATTGCACTTTCCCTTGAGTTCCGGAAGTTTTTCGATCAGCATCTCCATGGCCGGGAAATAATAAAGATCCAGCAGTTCCTGGTTCTTATTGATCAGTTCTTCTGTCTCCCGGTCGGAAAGGCCCAGCTTCTTGACACGCTCATCAAAGGTCGTCTTCATGAAGTTCGTGTCATGATCCTTCTTCATCTTGAAGCAGTCCTGGATGATCCGGTCGATGCTTTCGTCATTATACCCGATACCTATGCTGCTTCGGAGCTCCTCCGCCTCAAAAGCTCTGGTGAAGAAGTCCTTAAAGTCGCCGATGATCGTAAAATACCGATCGACATCGTCTTTCGTTTCAAAGGGGATCAGCGATGCAAGAAGCGGATATACGACATGCTTTCCGCCCATGGGGTTCAGCTGCGGGATATAAAGGTAGTGCTTATACATCTCCGACATATACTTAAAGTCGAAGCACATGTCCTTGATCGCCCGGTTCTGGGCATCCGAGAGTTCCGCCGGATCAAGAGAGGAAAGAGTATCCTCGAGCATCTCGTATGTGGATGCCGCCGAGCTGTAGTCGGTTGACTGAGGAAAAAGAAGTCCGACGGTCGGCCAGTCCGAATAGTAATTCTTCGGATCGTCAAAAGCATAGTACGCATTGAGAAGATCGGAGGCTCCGATAAAAAGCCCCTTGTCATAGTCGCGGAAAGTCTTCGCCGCTTCTGTGTCGTCATCCGACGGGCGGTCGCCCCACTGGTTCCCGGAGATCACGTTTCCGTTTTCATCCGTCGATGTCACCGGCGGCCTGGCCACTTTGTCACGGCCTCCGGAACTGCAGGATGCAAGCGGCGCGCATAGGATCGCTCCCGCGGAGATCATCGCTAAAGATCTTATGTACTTTCCGGATCTTCTCATGTATCTTTTCCTTCCTTCTTCGAAGGGGAATGGCAGGAGGCACTCATCGCGCACCCTGCACATCCGCATCCGCAGGAAGTTTTTCCCTTCTTTTTATCACGTATCATCTTGACGATGATGAGGATCACGATAACCGCTAGAACAAGGCTGACAGCGATCGTACCGAGATTATCTTTCAGCCAGCCCATCGTTTCAATACCCTGATCCTTTCACATCAACTTATTAGTGCTGTTTTTCCACGTACTGTGGCATATACTTCTCGAGAATATCAAAGGAACTCGGTCCCATATCGAGGTAAGCCGCGTGGATCTCACTCTTGCTGTACTGGTTTCCATACTGTGCCATCGCGTCGTTAATGATCTTGCTGCAGCACATATTGCCGAAGCAGTACGGAGTAACATAGCACGGGATCTCGATGATCCTGTCGTAGAAAGCATCCGCCAGCTGATTTCCGCCACCCGGGAAATACTGATCGACGAACTTCACGACATCATCTTTTCCCCAACCGTCATAGTGAACACAGATATCGAGATATGCCTGCATCTGATAGTTGAGAAGTGCAATATAAGTGTCGAAGCACTCATATACCTGAAGATCGTAGTCAGTGGTCAGGTTCATGATGTAGTCTTCCGAATAGGTGGACCAGCCTTCCTTATACGCAGTCGTTCCGCCCTTCTGGTAGAAGTTATTCATGTGCTGCATATGATAAACAGCCTCGAAGAGATGTCCCGGGAAAGCCTCGTGCGCTACCGTGGTCAGCATATCTCCAAGTCCGTCACTGTGATCGTTGAGCATAAGGACATTCTTATTGATATCATCGACCGGTGTGGACATGTAAGCCGCCGGAGAAAGATTCTTCGAAAGCGCTTCCGGGATATGATAGATGGTATATTTCACTTCTCCGATATCCGGGAAATCGCTCTTGATCGCTTCTTTACAGAACTCGACATCTTTTTCAAAAGAACCCGTAGTGATCGCAACGGACGGATCCTGACTCATATGCTTCATGAGCTCATCGTTCTGCTGCTGGTTGAGCTTAAGCAATTTGGAATAAAAATCGGTATACTTTGCATTGATATCGTCCAGAAGCATCTTCTTTGCTTCATCGATCGTCATGTTCGTACCGGAGCGGAGCTGGAAGTACTTCTCAAAGAATTCTTTTCCGCCCTGCATCTCACAGATCTTTCCGGAAGTCTTCGCGGTGCCGCGAAGCGTCTCCATATTCTTTTTGAGTTCTTCATAACCGGGGTAGAACGATGTATCCAGGATCTCTTTATTTTTTGCGATCAGATCCTTCTTCACCGCATCATCGAGATCCATCGCATTCACGCGGTCTTCAAATGTGGTGTACATGTAGTTTCCTTCGTGGTCCTTGCAGATCGCGTCGATGGACTCGATGAGTGTATCGAGAATATTGTCCGGGCGGGAATTTCCGGCTTCCGCCATCTTCTTTTCATACTCAAAGATACTCTCAAAGTAAGGCTTGACATCCGCGAGCATCTTCAAGTACCGCTCAACATCCGCCTGGTCGTCAAAGTTCAGTGTGGCAAAAATGATCGGGAGTTCCATATTCTCGCCGGTCAGGCTGTTCATCGAACTTGTGTAGTAATCCATCCCGGACATTTCTTTGGCCAGGGTATAGTCATGTACCAGCGTATCATAGAGGATCTTATCTTCCAGTTCAAGCGAATCAAAATCGATATCATTTAAGGTAGCAAGTGCCTGCTCAACAGATTTCAGGTTCTCCTGCTCATCACTCGGAGACCATGGTTTGATACCGGCATCCGGCCAGTCCATGCCGAGTTTCGTCGGATCTTCGATATCAAACACCATGGAGATGATGTCTTTTTTCCCATTTTTAAAGATCTCTTCATCGAGTTCATGAAGCTTTGCGCCTGCCTCTGCCCCCGTATATTTCTTATTGGACGGAGCGGACGTGTCTGTCGGAACAGCCGTGTCAGAAGTATCTGTCGTGTCCGTCGGCTCTTCCGTTGTTTCCGTGGTTTCTTCCGTTGTTCTCCTTGTCAGCTTCTTCGTGGAAGGTTCCTTTTTCGGGCGGCATGCGCTGAGGAACATAGAGGACGATAGTATGATACAGCCCAGTACTTTGAGCACATTTCTGATTTTCTTATTCATGAGTTGTTTCCCTTCCTTTCTCAAGGATATTTAAGCACAAAACAGGGGTAAAGTAAAACCGCGGGAAGCTTAATGACAATTCTCTTATTTCCGCGTAAAAAGCACTTTTCCCCTTCTTCAGGTTCTCACTTTCTCGCTTTTGTAGGAAAGAAGTGTGGTGATCAGCACCAGCACCGCAAGAACCAGAAGTGACACTGCCACCATGACCATATTCTCCATTTTCGCACGGCCGTTCAGGAGATCCTGGAAGATCAGGCAGATATTGTAAACCGGGATCAGGTAGTGCGAAGCAGGAGATGTACCGAGACGGAACATCGACATCATCGAAGCGATCGTACATGCCAGCGTTACCGGAAGCTGCGCCGTCTGTGCCTGGTTGGCATCTTTACAGAACAGCGAGATCAGGACGCCGAGATTGGAGAACAGGTAACAAAGGAGCACCGCATAAAGAAGGATCAGGAGCACCTGCGGAACCGTGACCGAAACACCGGCAAATCCGAAGACATCCTTGGTATGCATCGCCTCGCATATCTTACTTCCTATGACGTCTATCCCGATATAAAGTCCGCTGCTGAAGAGACTGATCAGGCTGACCGAGAGGATCTTTCCCATGATCAGGCTGATCGGCGGAACCGGAGACAGCATCACCTGATAGAAAGTCCCGCGCGCCTTATCGCCTGCGACGGTATCTCCTGCAAAGTTTGCGATATTTGCAGTCAGCGGAAGGATGAGCATGTACGGAAGAAGCATCGCGATCATGCGGTTGTTATTCTCTTTGAGCGTGATATCTTTCACTTCGACCGACCGGAATACAACATCGCTTTTCATCCTCTTATAGACCTGATCGAAGCTCTGGCGGACGAAAGACTCCGCACTCATCTTCAGGTAGGTAGATACGGAATCACTCTGGTGATAATAGATCTCCACACACTCGATATCCGAGAAATCCACAAGTACGTCACACTTATGGAATTTGTCGGACTGAATGAATTCCTCCGGCGCCACATCGATATTCTCGACCCAGATCTGTTTCTCATCGACCGATCCGATATTCGTCTTCTCCATATCGATCCCGTAGAAATACATGACATAGGAAGAATTCTGTTCCTGTCCGGTCCGGGGCTGGAGAAGCGAGATCCCGACAGTAACAAAGAGTGTCAGGACAGGCAGGATCAGGAACCCGAAGAGAAGTGTCTTTTCCTTCAGGATCTTCTGCATCTCGTGGTGGAATATTTTTCCAAGTCCGCGCATTCTTCCTTCTTACCGCCTTCCGATCATTCTTTTCCGTGACGGCCGATAATGGCCTTTTCTTCGTGGTTTTCTTTGTAAAGCTTGATAAATGCTTCCTCTACCGTGGCCACTCCCTGACTCTCGGGGAGCTCCGGGACTGTCCCGCAGAACACGGATCTTCCATCGACGATGATACCCACGCGGTCCGCCATACGGGCGACCAGGTCGAGGATATGTGTGGAGAGGATGATGCACTTGCCCTGTTCTTTGAGCTTGAGAAGATATGCCTCGATCAGGTGCTGGGTCAGGATATCCAGTCCGTTTGTCGGCTCATCGAAAATGATCGTATCCGGATCGTGAAGAAGGCAGATCGCAAGGGATGTCTTTTGCTTCATGCCCGTAGAGAATGTCTCATATCTTCTGTCGCGGAATTCACTGATCCCGAAATAGTCAAAGAGTTTATCCCGGTTTTCGGAGATTGCCTCCGGTGTCATCTCATAAAGGCCGCCGTAGTAGTCCGCCAGTTCATCCGGGGTAAACTGCCCGTCCAGGCGGATCTCGTTGGTAAGAAATGCGATACGTCTTCTGATGCTGTCACTCTCCTCGGCGAGTGGTTTTCCATCGTAAAGGATAGTTCCCGCTGTCGGCGCAAGAAGCGTGCTCAGCATACGCATCGTCGTCGTTTTGCCGGCGCCGTTCGGACCCAGGAGCGCGAAGATCTCGCCGTCATGGATCTCGAGCGTCACATCCCTGACCGCCTCAACTTTATTCTTCTTAAATGTCTTTTTCAGATGTTCGATAGTAATCATTCAGAAGTCCTTTCCCATAATCCGCAAGACAGGATCATGCAGATGCCGGCTACGATCGCCGAAACCAGAAATGCCGTCAGGAGCGGCAGGATATCGATCTGGTTTTTTGCCATATGTTTGATGACCGGTGTCCAGTTCGCCACCGGGATATATCGCACGATATCTTTATCGATAAAGTTCGGCAGGATCGCGCCCACAGAGATGAACACCATGCCGGCCGAGGAGAACAGCGAGGCTTTTTTCGCCGTGGCAAAAGCACTGCCGATGATACTGAAGATGCCCGTGATCACAAGTGTGACCGTCAGAAGCAGGGTCAGGACAACAGGGATCCATACGGGATCATTTGCAACCGCTTTTCTTACCATGGAGAATTCATCCGGATACCAGACCGCCATGCCGGCGACCGCTGCAGCAAGCCCGGCCAGGCCGGATACGAACACCTCGATCATCATGACCAGTTCTTTTCCGAGAAGGATCTTACGAAGGGGTGAGGGACAGAGCACGAGAGAGTCGAAGGTCTGCCGCTCCTTCTCGCCGGTGATGGTCTTGGCGGCGAGTGTCATCGCGTTGCTTGCCATCATAAGAAAGAGGATCATGCCGATCAGGCCCGACATCTGGTCAAAGTAATTCACGAGTTTTTGTTCATCGGTGGAAAGATCGATCGTCTTTGTCTCGGGATAAAGTTCGTAGGCTCCCTCCAGGTAGTCCTTTCCCTCGAGAAGATATACGAGGTCATTGGCGCAGTCGTTCGCATCTTTCAGGGCGATCGTGGACGTCAGGATAGACGAGTCATAAAGGATACGGACCGTCGTATTATCCACCACGAGCGCGCAGTCGGTCTTCCCCTCGTGCACCCGCTCTTCGGCCTCTTCCACTGTACCGGTGACAAAGCTGAAATAAGGATAATACTCTCCGAGATATCCGCCGATCTCTTCCGTCGTCTTTTCATCGGGAAGATAGACCGACGCATGGTACTTATCGACCATGACACGCACATAACACATGCACCACGACAGGAAAAGCACTGATACCACCGGTACGATCAGCATCATCAGAAGCTGTGCCGGTGTTTTCTTCGTCTTGCGCCATTCGCTGCGCATCACATGACGTATGTGACGTTTACCCATTCTTTTCTCCGTTTGCTATTTTCTCCAGCTCGCGATAATCGATCTTTCCGAGCTTGGTCAGCGGGAACTCATTTCTGAATTCATACTCCACCGGTCTCGCATAAGGGATAAGTTCCGTTTCGCAAGCCTTCTCAAGCTCTTCTTTGATCTTGTTCTTCGTACTCTCGTCTGCCGACTTATCTTTCAGAAGAATATATGCCTTGACCACATGCATGCGGTACGGGTGCGGGATCGCGACCGCGCAGGCGGACTCGAGCGCCTCGTTGGCAAGAAGGACTTTCTCGATCTGTGTCGGGAATACCGGGACGCCGGAGACTTTGATGATCCTCTTGAGACGCTGCTCAAAGTAGAAGAATCCGTCATCATCACGGTAACCGAAGTCGCCGGTGTGGACCCATCTTCTTCCGTCTTCGTGGACATGGATCGCGAGGTCCGTCGCTTCCGGATCATTCAGATATCCGAGCATGACCGTCGGACCGGCAACACAGATCTCGCCCTTTTCCCCGTTCGGTACTTCTTCATTCGTTCCCGTCTTGACGATCTTCATATCGATCGTCGGAAGCGGAAGTCCCACAGAGCCTGCCCGGCAGTTCTTCTCCGGATTGACCGCGCAGACGGTGACCGTCTCGGTCAGGCCGTATCCCTCACGAAGGGAGATATGGCAGCCTCTTTCGGCAACAAATGCCTCGAAGCGGTTTTTCAGATCCATCGGAAGGCCATCACCTCCGACGAAGCACGCGATCAGGAAGTCCAGCTTCATGTGGCGGATCTTCTTACTCTTCATCATGCCCTCATATAGCGTCGGCACAGCAGCGATCAGCTGCGGCTTCTCCTTACAGATGATTCTACCGAGTTCTTCAGGCTTAAAGACCGGAACCAGAAGGATATTGATACCGTTCATTAACATGGAGTGCATGCACATACATAGGCCGAAACCATGGAACAGCGGAAGGATCGCCACCATCGTCAGTTCCGGGTATTTATCCGTCTCCCGGAAAGGATCCGGAGCACCTACGATCTGCGGGCTCCATGCGCCCAGATTGTTCATATTTGCAGAAGACAGCTGGATGATCTTCGGAGATCCCGTGGTTCCGCCGCTGTGAAGGTATACAGCCGGAGCATCCGGCTCGAACGGACGGATATAAGTCTTCTTTTCCTTCTCGGGCTTATCCGAGAAAGGATCGTCCCAGTCATAATCATCCTCATATTTTCCCTGGAAGATCAGCTCTCCGTGACGGATCAGCTTCGAGAAATAAATATAGAAAGAGTCCGTCTTTATCTTCGGGATCTTGCGGCCCTTGGTCATGTTGAAGCCCAGTGCTTTTGGCGCGGAAAGATAATCACTTATTTTACAGGCGATCACCAGTCCGGGCT
>DFFH01000131.1 GCA_002368805.1 Mageeibacillus sp. UBA3781
AAAGAAAGCTAAAACAGAAAGCTCTAAATCATCGGAAAGTACAACGGAAAGCACTACAGAAAGCATGACGGAGAAGACCGAATCAGAAACGGAGCCGGAAACGACACCGAGTACAACAGGAAATCCGGATCCGGATTCCTTTTCCTTTACGAAAGACAATTATCCGGTGATCGACGGATCAACTTCCACGAAGCCGATGGCGACAGCGATCACATCGGTACTGCTGGGAATGCCGAGAGCGGAAGCAGATAAAATGCTTGAATTCCATAAGACATCCCGGTCCTTCACCTATCTTATGGACGGGGAAGCGAGCATCCTGATCTGTGCGGAACCGGCGCAGTCTGTCTTTGATGAGATGAAAGAACGGAATTTCGAATACGAGATGGAGGCATTCTCTGCAGAAGCGCTGGTATTTGTCGTCAATGTGAATAATCCGGTCGAGTCCTTAACTACCGAGCAGATCCGGAAGATCTATACAGGTGAGATCAAAAACTGGAAAGAAGTCGGAGGAGAAGATAAAGAGATCGTAGCCGTGCAGAGAAATGAGACTGCCGGATCCCAGGTCATGATGAAGAACCTCGTCATGGGAGATCTTCAGATGATGACAGCACCGGAAGAACTGATGCCGGGCGATATGGGCGGTCTGATCAACGTAGTGAAATCCTACGATAATTCCGCCGGAGCTATCGGCTATACTCCATACTATTATGCGACGAAAATGAAGATGGCGGACGGACTTAAGATCCTGAAGGTCGATGGTATCATGCCGGATAAGACTACGATCGCAAAAGGCGAGTACCCGTTCCGCACTTCCTACTTCGCGGTCATCCCGAAGGATACGGCAGAAGATGCACCCGCACGCATTCTTTTTAACTGGATCTTAAGTGAAGACGGACAGAGACTTGCAGAGATGGAAGGGTATGTGCCGGCAGCATCCGCATCCGCGCCGAAGAATAAGGAGAAAGTTCATGTGAACTGGTCTTCGTATGAGCCGGCGGAAGTACCGGATCCTGTTTATACCCGCTTAAAGGATGATTTGATCTCTGATTTTATTCCTTCTTCCGATTACGGAAGGATCTACCCGTTTGTCGGTTCCGTGAAAGTAGCGCAATGGGAATCCAGCAGTTCCATGAAAGGATTCTTCGATGCTTCCGGAAGGATCATATGTGATGCGGTGTATGACCATATCTACCAGATCAGTGAAAAACTATATCTGGTAGCTCACTATCGAACTGATGCTTCGGGATATCCGGAAGAAAGACTCGGTTTCGTCAGTACCGATGGAAAATATTATACAGGCGTAAAGTACTACAGTTATATCGGTTTGGGAAACGACAAGTATCTGCTTGCGGAGAAGACTTCGGACGGTTTTAAAGTGTATCCGTTCGATGCCGCTTCCGGAAAGACCGGGGATCCGGCTTCATATAAGATGGATTTCACTTTAGAAGGGTATTACCCGGATATGCCTATACAGCGTATAATCAAAGATCGTGTTCTTGTTTTTGGCGACACTGAAACAGGAAACTGTGCGCTGGCGGTCGATGGGACTACCGGAAAGCCGATCCCGCTTCCTGACGGGGTCTATCTTATGGATAATATAGGAAACATTTTCTCCGGATATGAGGAGAATGGTGATGCTATTACTTCCCATTATTATGACTATTTGGGGAAAGAGATCAAATTTGATAAAGTTGAGTATATATCTGAACTGGACAGCAATACGCTCCTTATGAAGTGGCGGGATATGAATGCCGCCGGATGGAATCTTACTGATGCGGACGGGAATATTGTCGCATCCTTGGAAGATAAGGAAAAAGCAGTACTGGATTTCTTTGAGAGAGACGGACAGTTTATAGCTATAAAGAAAAACAGTGTTGAGATCTATGATATGCAAATGAAACTGATCAGCACTGCTTCGCTCGATCATGCGGATGAATATCAGATCGTCAATGGACTATACAGCTATTATACAGGGAACTTTTCTTTAGGATCGGGTAAAGATCTTATCGTACTTAGACAGGACAGCGGGAAGACATGTTTAGTAAATACAGCTTCCGGAAAGAAAGTGGAAGTTGCTGGTACATATGATGCGACGATGGTTCCCGGTTATGTTATTCTATGCTCTTTCGGAAGTGATGATTATTCTTGGAAGATCTTGAATAACAAGGATCTGAGCATACTGACGGAAGGAAAAGGGTATGCACATATCTGTAAAGATGAAATCACCCAAGAGTACTATCTGTCCGTAGGCGACGAATGGGATACGAAAAACGCTTCCATTATATCAATCTCGACAGGAAAGACTGTTATAGAGGATCTTTCTAATCCCAGAGGAGATTACATCTGGGTCGATGGCATCTATGACGGAAAAGTACTGTATCGTACGACATGGAAGCTCTTTTCGTATTCAGACGGAACTTGTTCCAGTACGACAATGACCGATAAAGACGGGAAAGTGCTTTTCCTGTATAATACCGTGAACCTTCCGGAGGACTGATCGAAGGAGGAAATCTTCCACTTTTGTGCAATAGAAACAGGCGCGTATCCTGATTCAGACGGATATTCGGGCCTCTGCCGTAAAAGAGTATCGGAATTCTAAACGAAAAAGAGCTTTTTTGGTAAAAGCTCTTTTTTTCGTGGTGCTCATGTGAGAAAATGAGCAACAGTCAGTTACTGTTACATGTTGGGGAAATGTGTTACAGATACACGATATAGCGTCAGCGTGATTATAAATAAAGGAGCCGGGACCGATGTCGGAACAGAAGATGAAAATCGCATATAGTGGAATAGAAGGATCTTTTGCTGCGATGGCAGTTGGAGGGATCTTTCCGGATGCGGAAAAAGTCTCCTGCAGGACGTTCCGGGAGGCCTATGATTCCGTAAGCGATGGCTCTTGTGACGCTGCGGTCCTTCCGATCGAGAACAGTTATGCCGGTGAAGTCGGTCAGGTCAGCGACCTGATGTTCCATGGAGGACTCGAAGTTATCGGTGTTTTCGAGCTTTCGATCTCGCAGTGCCTCCTGGGCGTCGAGGGAAGTTCGGCCGAATCGATAAAGACGGTCATCTCGCATCCGCAGGCGCTCGAGCAGTGTGGGGAATATATCGCCCATCACGGATTTGAGACGATCCCCTACGAGAATACGGCCCGTGCCGCAAAGGAAGTCGCAGACAGGGCGGATATTTCTGTCGGTGCGATCGCAAGCTCTGAGACCGCCAAGCTCTATGGACTTTCGCTTCTCCAATATGATATCAACGAGAGTTCCCAGAATGTCACGAGATTCGCTGTCTTTGCAAGAAAAGACGGTTCTTCGGCCGAGGACGGCGCACAGAAAGTCCGCCAGACACCGAAGAATACCATCATGATTTTTACGATCAGAGACTTCGCCGGAGCTCTGGCCCGCGCGATCTCCATCATCGGAAAGCATAACTACAACATGCGTGTTATCAGAAGCCGTCCGGTCAAGGACGTCAACTGGCAGTATTATTTCTACACCGAGATCGAGGGCGTCCTCGATTCCGAAGAAGGCTGGAGAATGCTGGAACAGCTCAAGACGGCATGTGAGAAGATCAAGGTCATCGGGACATATAAGCCGGATGTTCGCATCGGAAAGTAAAAAGACAAGTGCTTTTACAAAAGAAGGGATAAGAAAGAAATGAATGCGGAATATGTGAAAAAACTGGCGCTGCCGGAAGAGGTCAAGGAGATCTATCCTGTTACTGCTGAGATGGAGCAGGCGGTGATCAATACCAAAAGAGAAGTGGAGCGCGTGATCGAAGGCTTTTCCGATAAGCTCATCCTGATCATCGGACCGTGCTCTGCCGATAACGAAGATTCCGTCATCGACTATATCTCACGACTCCGCCCGCTGCAGGAAAAAGTCGAAGATAAGATCATCATCGTTCCGCGTATCTATACCAATAAGCCGAGAACGACAGGTGAGGGCTATAAGGGCATGCTCCACCAGCCGAATCCCAATGAGAGATCGGATCTTTTCAAGGGGATCCTGGCAACCCGGCATCTGCATATGAGAGCGATCGCCGAGACAGGTTTTGCCTGCGCCGATGAGATGCTCTATCCGGAGAACTACGCTTATCTTGATGACCTTCTGGCCTATGTTGCCGTAGGCGCAAGATCGGTAGAAGACCAGCAGCACAGACTGACGGCCAGCGCGATCGCTTCTCCGGTCGGCATGAAGAACCCGACATCCGGCGACTATGCCGTTATGCTGAATGCAATCCTCGCAGCTTCCCATCCGCATACCTTTATCTACAGAGGATGGGAGATCGAGTCGAAGGGAAATCCTCACGCGCATGCGATCCTCCGCGGTTACACGAATAAGCACGGTGAGTCCCAGCCGAACTACCACTTCGAGGATCTGATCCGTCTGAGTGAGCAGTATGAGGAGAAGAACCTGCCGAATCCGGCGGCGATCATCGACACGAACCATGCCAACTCGAATAAGAATCCATATGCCCAGCCGCGTATCATCAAGGAAGTTCTGAATTCCATGCGCCTTTCCCCGGAGGTCAGAAACCTTGTCAAGGGATTCATGGTCGAGAGTTATATCGAAGACGGCTGCCAGAAAGTCGGTGGCGGTGTGTACGGCAAGTCCATCACAGACCCGTGCCTCGGCTGGGAAAAGACCGAGAAGCTGGTCTTTGATATCGCGGAGCTCTTAAGCTGATCTGTTAACTCCTTTGAACTATGAGCTGACTTGTAAACTCCTTCAAACTGTGAGGTGAGCTGTAAACTCCTTCGATAGGCTAAAATATCGAAAATGAATTTTTTAGCCTATTTTCCTGGGGGTATATAGGGCAGTTTTTCATGCATAATCAGCTTTTTGCCTACATATGCTTTTTGAAAAGCACTGGTAGA
>DFFH01000158.1:0-1165 GCA_002368805.1 Mageeibacillus sp. UBA3781
CTATAAAGTTCAGGCCTACGTTAAGGGCGACGGAGTCAGAGCGTTCTGCTGCAAAGAAATGCAGGCACGTATCTACAATGAGACGAGGCAGCAGGATAAAGAGCACGATACTGAACATCAGTCCGAGAACGGCAGCAAAGATCATGAGACCGTTGCTGTGCTTGTCGGCAAACTTATCAAGCTTGCTCGCCGTCTTCTCTTTTGAAGACTTATTCTTCTCTTTTGCTTCCTGAACTGTCTGTGGTTTATCGTCTTCGGCATTGGCGGAGACATGCTCAACCACGCGGTCCGCAGTCTCCTGCGGGTCACCCTCTTCGGAGATCTCGGCAGACTTCATGAGCGCTGCGGTTCCGGAGATGAGCTGGCGGAAGAAGCGGATGCATCCTCTGATCAACGGGACTTTCTCGAAGAACGTCTCACTGGCGCTCTTCTTGATTTCTTCCACGTAGATGGAACCGTCGGCTTTTCTTACGGCGATGGCGGTTCTTCTCGGGCCGCACATCATGATGCCCTCGATCAGAGCCTGACCGCCGATGGTGGTCTTCTTGGTGTGTTTGATCGGAAGCGGTGCCGGCTTGATGGTCTCTACCTGGACCGGAGCCTCTGCAGTTTCTACCGGAACAGGCACATCCATCGTCTCTAAGGGGACAGCGTCCACGATCTCCGGTGCTGCTTCAATACTCTCAACCGTTTGAATGCTTTCAACCGACGACAGCGGTTCGATCTCCGGTGCTGCTATCTCTTCGACCGGCGCCGGTTCACCAGTGATCGACTTGTTAATTACTTCGCCTGTTACTTCGCCTGTTACTTCATCCGTAACTTCGCCCACGGTTTCAGAAGCGGCGTCCATCACCTGGGCGGCTTCCTGCGAAGCTTCCTGCGAAACTTCCGTCGCGGCTTCCGCAGCGGCATTCCCAATATCATTCACGGAGCCCGAAAGCTCCTGATCCTTCAAATTCTCATCCATTTCTGAAGTCCTTTCTAATGCGCATACACGCAACCTATTCTATTTTAGCAGAAAACAACCCCATGGAACAGCATACCAAAGTTACGTCTCAATGACTTTTTCCACCAGATTTCCAAAAACTGCCTTCGTTTTGGAAATATGCGAGAAAAACTGCCGCAAACGCGCTCTTCTCTCTCAGATTTCCACCAGATTTCCAAA
>DFFH01000158.1:1339-2059 GCA_002368805.1 Mageeibacillus sp. UBA3781
TTTGGAAATATGCGAGAAAAACTGCCGCCAACGCGCTCTTCTCCCTCAGATTTCCACCAGATTTCCAAAAACTGCCTTCACTTTGGAAATCTATGAGAAAAGTCGCCACTGATCAACGTTTCCGCTTCTGTCATTCCCCCCCCAAAAAAACCGCAACAAAAAAAAGAACCGCTTCTTTCGAAACGGTTCTCCTTGATCTTTTCCAAATTGTTCGGATTCGAATCAGCCGTTGCTCTGGCCCATTCTCTTCTTGAACTTATCGATACGTCCGCCTGTATCTACGAGCTTCTGCTTACCTGTGTAGAACGGGTGGCACTTGGAGCAGATGTCAACACGCAGGCTGCTCTTCGTGGAAGTTGTCTCGAAAGTTTCGCCGCAAGCGCACTTTACTGTGACAACCTGTGTCTTCGGATGGATTCCTTCTTTCATGTCTTTCACCTCTTAAATCAAAGGTTCGGCGCGTAATTCCAAGCATCACGTATGCCGGACCGGACTTTATGTGCTAGGTAATGTTACTACAGGAATCCCCTGCCGTCAAGGCTTTTTTTATATTTCCAGATCGTCGAGATAGTAGTAGATATCGATCTTCTCCGGGTGTTCCATCTTCTCTGCCGCCCGGACGCAGGTGCCGATCAGGAAGTGCCCGTCTTTACAGCTGCTTGCCGTAAAGATCCAGTAGCCCTCGCCCTTCGCTTCAAAATCCACCGTCGTAAAGACTCC
>DFFH01000158.1:2231-3324 GCA_002368805.1 Mageeibacillus sp. UBA3781
GGAGTTTTCCGGTCTTCATGTCACCGAAGTGCGCACTCTCCGAGAAGTTCTCGTAGTAGTATTCCGTCTCCGAAAGCATCTTGAAGGAAGAGACCATCTGCTTTATCTCGTTATTGACCATATCGGGCGTCTGATTTCCGGGCACCTCTGCGATCGCACCGGAGATCTCATATTCTTCCAGCTTCTTGTATTCAGCATCGTAGGTGGTGATCATCAGGTGGGGCGTATTTGCGTTCTCAAAGCGCACCGTCAGCACGTACATCGTATCCCCATAGAAGCTGATCCCGCGCACGGTCTCGCCCTTCATGTCCTTCGGGAGTTCATAGCACATGATCTCTTTCATTTCCTTGGTCTTTGGATCGAACTTCATGACGCGGTCATAGAGGGTCTCCTGCTGATCATGATGGAAAAGCACTATCGCGCCGTCTTTTTCCGTCATCCCGCAGTACGGGAATCCGTCTTCCGAGATCACATATTTCTCCATCGTTTCCGCTTGAGGATCGAGTTCCAGCAGAAGAAGCTGGTCCGGTTCCTGGTCCAGTACATCGCCCACGGTCGTCAGCGTGTAGATCTTTCCGCCGACTTCGAGGATCGAGTAGGAAGCGATATAGCCCTGGTCTTTGATCTCGCCCATCAGCTTGTCTTTTCCGGTTTTCGGATCGAAGAGGCGGTACTGTGTCACCGTCTTGTCGTCCGGGGATACTGCGGTATAGAAGATGCCGGAATCCAGGAGCTGGATGGGACCCAGGTTCTGGATCGTCGTTATCTCTTTACCCTCTTTGTCCACGATCTTTACCGGTGCATTTACCCGCTCGATCAGTATAGAGGCATTCGGGTCCATGGTCGTATCGGGACTCTGCGCCGCGCTGTTGTCCGGGGTTTTTACTCCCTCGTCTCCTGGAGTTTTTATACTCTCTTCATCGGGTGTTTTGATCTCGACTTGTTTATCCGAAGAGATCTTCGAATCCGCCTTGTCTTTCTTTTTGCATCCGCACATCGAAAGAATCATTATCATACTTAGAATCACACATATTGTTTTTTTCATTGTCGGGTTCCTCCGTATCTTGCGTCTTCACTTAGATAACGATTGTGC
>DFFH01000160.1 GCA_002368805.1 Mageeibacillus sp. UBA3781
ACGGGGATCACGGCGACGGCCGGGATCGGTCCGAATATGTATCTTTGTAAAGTCGCGATGGACATCGAAGCGAAGCATATTCCGGCGGATAAGGACGGTGTGCGCATCGCGGAGCTGACCGAGGAATCGTATAAAGAATCCCTCTGGGATCACCGCCCGCTGACGGATTTCTGGCGTGTGGGAAGAGGTATCGCGGCGAGGATCGAGAAACTGGGATTCCGAACGATGGGGGACATCGCGAGATGTTCGCTGGACAGGAAAACGATCGGTCTTCTCTATCAGGTCTTAGGAAAGAACGCGGAGCTTCTGATCGACCACGCCTGGGGGATCGAGCCGACAACGATCGCAGATGTGAAGAATTATCAGCCGAAGAATAACAGCATCTCCACGGGACAGGTCCTGAAGGAGCCGACGGATTACGAGACGACGAAGCTGATCGTTTGGGAGATGGCGGATGTACTGTCTTTGGATCTGGTGGAAAAAGGACTTGTGACCGATCAGATCGTGCTGACGGTCGGCTACGATAAGGCGAGCCTGGAAAGCGGGAATTATCAGGGCGAAGTGAAGGCGGACTTTTACGGAAGGATCGTGCCGAAGCATGCGCACGGCTCGAAAAACCTCGACGGACATACCGCATCCACCAGGAAGATAACAGAAGCGGCGATGGTGCTTTTCGAGGAGATCATGGATAAGACGCTGCTGTCCAGAAGGATAGCGATCGCGGCATGTAATGTGTTCCGGGAGGGGTGCGTGCCGGAGAACAGGCAGTACCGGCAGATGAGCCTCTTTGACCTTGCGGAAGAGACGAGGGCGGAGTCGGAGAAAAACGAAGAAAAAGACGAAAAAGAAAGAGCGCTCCAGGAAGCGATGGTGGAGATCAAGAAGAGGTTCGGGAAGAATGCCGTGGTGAAGGTCAAGAACCTCTCGCAGGGCGGCACCGCGATAGAGCGGAATAATCAGATCGGCGGGCATAAGGCATGAGTAATTACGACGATATAAAGCATCTGAAAAGACCGCAGTATCCGGATCTTCCGCCCATGTCTATCCATGACCGGGCCGCGCAGTTCTCGCCCTTTGCCGCGCTGGTCGGATATGATGGCGCGGTCGCGGAGACGGAGCGCCTTACCGAAAAGAGACGCGAGATGTCGGAAGAAGAGATCAGGGATCTGAATGAGAAACTGGCAGAGCTTTCGGAGAGGCTTTCTGAGCGGCCGTGGATCCGCGTGATGTACTTCATTCCGGACGCAAGAAAAGAAGGCGGGCGGTACGAAGAAAAGGAAGGGAACCTGCGCACGATCGACACCTACCATAAAATGCTGGTATTTACGGACGGGGTGAAAGTACCGGTCGATTTCACGTATTACATCCGGACATCACAGGAAACAAGCTAAGTGAAATCTATAAGAAAATGCATTATTTTGACAGATTTCTGAAAGAATTGGCGGAAGCTCCATGATAAAATATAGGAAGAATGAAGTCAGACGACAGATTATCAGATATGTTCTTTAGGACATTTGAAAGGAACCCATAAACAGCATGGAAATCATTAAAAGAAGCATTTTAGAAGGCGAGCGTGCCTTATTTCAGGCAAAGGATCTTAAGATCGAGGAGACGATCTTTGATAACGGGGAATCGCCGTTGAAGCATAGCAAAAATATCGAACTTTATAATTCTTCCTTCCGGTGGAAGTATCCGCTCTGGTATTCGAGCGATATACATCTGAAGGAATGTGTGCTTTTCGAGATGGCGAGAGCGGGTATCTGGTACACATCCGGGATCTCGATGGAGAATGTTATCATCGAGGCGCCGAAAGCTTTCCGGAGAAGCTCGGAGATCTCCCTGAAGAACGTGAATTTTTATAATGCGCAGGAGACGCTCTGGAGCTGCAGCGATATTGAGATGGAGAAAGTGAATGCGCGTGGCGATTATTTCGCCATGAACAGCAGGAACATGAAGATCTCGGAGCTGGAACTCGTCGGCAACTACGGCTTTGACGGCTGCGAGAACCTTGAGATCAGTAATTCCAGGCTGATCACGAAGGATGCCTTCTGGAACTGTAACAATGTTATCGTAAAAGATTCCTACATCTGCGGGGAATATTTCGGATGGAATTCGAATAATATAGTACTCGAGAACTGCACGGTCGAGAGCCTGCAGGGTCTGTGCTATATCCAGGGGCTCAAGATGATCAACTGCAGACTCATCAACACGACACTTTCCTTCGAATATTCGGAGGTGGATGCGGATATTAACGGACATATCGACAGCGTGAAGAACCCATCTTCCGGCAGGATCCATGCGGGATCGATCGGGGAGCTGATCATGGAAGAGGATCGTGTCGATACAAGCGCAACGACCATTGAAACTGATGAATAACAGGAGTTTACGAAGGATCGGGAATAAAGATGAATTACGATTTCGACAAGGTGATCGACCGCTCCGGTACCGGGAGCTATAAGTGGAAGAACGGAGATGCCATGCTCCCGATGTGGGTCGCGGACATGGACTTCGAGACGTGTCCTTCGGTAAAGAAAGCCATCATGGACCGCGCTGCCCATGGCATCTACGGATATACCGTCGATACGACCGATGCATGGTATCAGGCATATATTTCCTGGTGGAGAGAAAGACATGCCTTCGAGATAGAGAAGGACTGGCTCGTCTTCGTTACCGGTGTAGTCCCGGCGATCTCCTCGGCGGTTAGAAAACTTACCACTCCCGGAGAAAATGTCCTGATCCAGACACCGGTCTATCCGATCTTCTTTAACAGCATTCTTAATAACGGCCGAAAAGCACTGGAAAATCAGCTTGTGTACGATCCGGACACTGCTTCGTACAGTATCGACTGGGAAGATCTGGAAGCAAAACTTAAAGATCCGCAGACCTCCCTCATGGTCTTCTGCAACCCGCAGAACCCTTCCGGAAATATCTGGGATAGAGAGACCCTGATCAGGCTCGGACAGCTCTGCTATGAGAACCACGTGACTGTCGTGTCCGATGAGATCCACTGTGATCTGGTATCCCCGGGGTGCGGGTATATCCCTTTTGCATCCGTATCCGACATCAACAGAAGAATCAGCGTGACATGCGTCGCACCGACGAAAGCCTTTAACATTGCCGGTCTTCATACGGCCGCCATTATCGTACCGGATGAAAATCTCAGGCATAAGATGTGGCGCGGCATCAACACGGACGAAGTAGGGGAAGGAAACTGCTTCAGCGCGATCGCTGCGGTCAGTGCTTTTACAGAAGAAGGCGGGGAGTGGCTGGACGCACTACGCGAATACCTCTGGGAAAATAGAAGGTTCGCGGAGGAGTATATCCGTGAGCATATTCCGCAGATCAGGACGGTCGCGTCAGATGCGACGTACCTGATGTGGGTGGACTGCACGGCGGTCACCAGTGACAGCGATGAATTCGTCGATTACCTCGAGAAGGAAGTACAGCTGATGCTCAATGCCGGATCCGGATTCGGCGGCAACGGGAAGACCTTCGTTCGCGTCAATCTCGCCTGTCCGAGAAGCAGAATAGAAGAAGGCCTCCGACGCCTGGAAAAGGGCGTGAAGGGCCTTCGTTCCTGATTATTCTTATCCGGTCAGCCGGTCTTTACTGCTTTTCTTCGTAGATGATATGCTTCGTGCCGCAGTACGGGCAGAACGCGGTGGAGAGATTCGCATTTACATCAAGTACGGCACTGCATCTCTTACAGGTCAGGGAGATGATATTCGGTTTTCCTGAACCATTGCTTCCCGGCATGCGAAGGGCAGCCATCCGCTCGTTAACGTAGCTCTCATAAACGAGAAGTGCTTTTCGCTCATTATCAGAAACTCCATCGGCGGCCTCGGCCATCTCGTTTACATCTTTCCAGAAAGCTTCGAGATCACTAGGATCGATGCGGTTCAGATATCTTCTGACATTATTGAAACTTGTGCCACGGTCGGCAAGGATCATGCGCAGCTCCGTGCGGTAATCCGAATTCATCTCGGGGTTATTAAGAAGATCCTCGCACATCGCATCGATCTTCGCCTGCTCTTCCGGCTGGATCTGATCCGCTTTGGCGATGTAGTAGCAAAGAGCGATCCTTACGAGCTGGACATAAGAAGGATCTTTGATCGGAGTAAGTGCGGGTCTGGATACAAGATTATCCATGCTATCGTATTTAGAGCGTATCCTGTCATTGAGTCTGGTACACAATTCTTCATCTGTACCCATTAAAACATTTAGAAACGAACTCGGAAATCTCGAGAACATACCGTAACCGTGAACCATTATAATTCTCCAATCCTTTTATATGCCTGCGCGGCAAAAGATACCACATAGCATAAAATCTTTTAATAAATCATATCACATCTATTCAGCGGTTTTTACGGAAAACTTCGCAAATTAGACCTTTTTTTCTTTATAATATAACCATGACAGTTTGTATCAACCGGAGGTCCCGCATATGAAAGAATTCTTTATCAGCAGTGACGGCATCAGACTACATGCGAAGCTCGACCGCGTAAATGAGACGGAAAAAGGACCGCTCTGTATCCTGGTGCACGGCTTTACCGGGCATATGGAAGAGCCCCACATCGTCGCGATGCAGGAGACGATGAATGAGTGCGGTATCTCCGTTCTGCGTGTGGAGATGTACGGACATGGCAAGAGTGACGGCGAGTTCCGTGATCACACGCTCTACAAATGGGTGACGAATATGATCTCCGTGGTCAACTATGTAAAGACTCTCGACTTCGTGACAGATCTGTATCTGTGCGGACACTCGCAGGGCGGTCTTCTGACGATGCTGATCGGTGGCATGTTCCCGGATGCCTTTAAGGCGATCCTCCCGATCTCTCCTGCCTGGATGATCCCGGAGCTTGCAAGAAACGGAACGCTCCTCGGTCTTTCTTTTGACCCTCTTCACATCCCGGACGTTCTTCAGTCCTGGGACCGCGAGCTGTCGGGCGATTACTGCCGCGTCGCACAGACCATCCACGTCGAAGATGAGATCGAAAGATATCAGGGCAAGGTCTTTATTATCCACGGTGATGCCGATGATACGGTTCCATATGCTTATGCGGAAAAAGCACTTGCCCTCTACCATGATGCGGTTCTCGTGCCGGTCCACGGGGATGACCATTGCTTCACGAAGCATCTTCCCGAGATGAAGGATGCGCTGAAGTCCTTTTTTCTCGACGAAGCGAATAAGGAGAACTGATGTATGAAAAAGCAGGTTTTTAATCCCTATCTTCCCAGCTACGAATATATCCCGGACGGCAAGCCCCGTGTCTTCGACGGGCGGCTCTATATCTACGGAAGCCACGACCGTTTTAACGGTGATGTGTACTGTGCCAACGACTATGTGTGCTGGTCATGTCCGGAGGAGGACCTTTCCGACTGGCGTTATGAGGGCGTGATCTATAAAAAGACGCAGGATCCGAGAAATGCAGATGGTTCCCATGCGCTGTGGGCGCCGGATGTATGCCGCGGAAATGACGGGAAATATTATCTCTACTACTGTCTGGATTTCCTGAAAGAGATCGGTGTGGCGGTGGCGGATTCACCGGTGGGACCGTTCGAATTTCTCGACTTCGTCCGCTATCCCAACGGGGACATTCTCGGATCCAGACCCGGCGAGATCCGCCAGTTCGATCCGGGTATCTTCATCGACGATGACAAGCGTATCTATCTTTTCTCCGGAAACAGTCCGCGCTATAAGCAGACACCGGTGGATAAGGACAGCCTGAAGATGGAACTGGAGCAGGACATGATCACCGTGAAGGCAGGGCCTTTCCACAACCTGCCGATCATTAACGATGCGGACGGCACGGAGTACGAGGCCCATCCTTTCTTCGAGGCAAGTTCTGTCCGAAAGATCAACGGGAAATACTACTTCATCTACTCTTCCTGCTGGATGCATGAGCTCTGCTGGGCGGTCGCCGATTCGCCTCTGGGAGATTACCATTTCGGCGGCGTGCTGGTGTCGAATGCCGACATCGGCGTCAACGGAAATACCGAGGCCATGAACTACCGTGGCAACACCCACGGTAGTGTGGCCTTCGTCAACGGGAAGTGGTATGTGTTCTACCACCGCCAGACCAACCGTCATTTCTTCTCCCGCCAGGCATGTGCGGAGGAGATCGAATTCGACGGACAGGCATTCCATCAGGCGGAGATCACGTCCTGTGGATTAAACGGCGGACCGCTTCGTGATGAGGGCGAATATGAGGCCAGGATTGCCTGCCATCTCTTTAGTAAGAACGGCACGACCGAGAGCCTTGCCGAGCAGCAGGATGAGCATCACCCGGCCTTTACCCAGGAAGGGGAAGATAGAGAAGACAACCCGAATCAGTACATCAATAATATGGTGGATGGCGCGACAGCCGGCTACCGGTATTTCGAATTTTCTTCTGCAAAAGCACTGTCCGTGAAGGTGCGCGGTACGGCGGATGGTGAGTTCGTCGTACGCGACGGAAGAGGAGGCGAGGTCGTTTCCAGGATCAGAATCGCCCCTTCGGAAAACTGGACGGAATATTCCGCTCCGATCACGATCGGAAACGGAAAACATGCCCTCTATTTTACCTACGAAGG
>DFFH01000082.1 GCA_002368805.1 Mageeibacillus sp. UBA3781
TCCGGTTCATACCCGGCAGGTCGTAGGTTCAAATCCCACTGCCGCTACCACTTCCACGGCCCGTTGGTCAAGCGGCTAAGACAACGCCCTTTCACGGCGTAGACAGGAGTTCGATTCTCCTACGGGTCACCAGAAGTAATTGCCTCGGAGCAGTAACGCTCCGGGGCATTTTTACTTTCGTTCCATCTTCCCATTTGACATTTTTCTCCGTATAATAAATTGTAGCGTCTGATGAGGACGCGATGGGGGTAAGAAAAAATTTCATATCTTGGAGGGAAACGTATGAAAAAAATCGTGGCAATGCTGCTTACGGTTTCTATGGTCTCCGCAATAGCGGTAGGCTGTAAGAAGTCGGACAGCAAGAAAGAAAGCGCGACACAGAGCACGGAAAGCCAGTCCAGCGAATCTGCAACGGAATCTTCCACTGAAGCTCCGACATCGGCAGAGCCGGAAGGCACAAAACCGGCAGAGGATCCGGAAGCGGGAACCCGTGCAACAACAGAAGTCAAGGATGGCGCATATGCCATGGACGAGGCTTTTAATGATCCGAGTACATTTAAGTGGATGACCTACACCGAGTCTGGCGGTGATTGGGAAGTCGTCTGTGAGAATGGCGAGATGGTCGCAAAGATCAAGTCCACCGGCACAAAGGAGTACTCCTGCCAGCTGTACTTCGATGGCGTATCTCTGATGAAGAATGCGAAGTATAAACTCGACTTCGATATCAAGAGTGATGCACCGAGAACGTATGAGTGGAGATTCCAGTTAAACGGCGGTGACTACCATGCATATGCCGGTGAGCAGCATGTGGACCTCGGAACTTCCTGGACACATGTAACGAAGGAATTCGTTATGGAAGAAAAGAGCGACCCGTCTCCCAGATTCTGCTTCAATGTAGGTAATGACGGTTCTATCAAGGACGCGCATAATATCTATATCGATAATGTTACTCTCGTGATCCTTGACTGCTCGCAGGCAGAGAAAGTCGATAACGGACCGGCACTTAATCCTGTTTCCATCAACCAGACAGGTTATCAGCCGAAGGATCCGAAGGCAGTATTTGTCGATGGTACGATGAGTAAGACCTTCCAGATCGTGGATGCCAATACATTCGAGATCGTTTACGAAGGCGAGCTTACTGCTCCGTATGCCTGTGCAGGCGCCGGCAGTGATATCGTATCCGGTGATTTCTCCGATTTTGATAAGCCGGGCACATACTTCATCCGTACATCTTCTTCCGGAAACTCGTATAAGTTCGAGATCGCGGACGATGTCTATGACGAGGCACTGAAGGCTTCTATCCTGATGCTCTATACACAGCGCTGCGGATGTGAAGTGAAAGCGGACATCGGTGAAGCGTATGCGGATTTCACGCATCCGGCATGCCATATGGATCAGGCTAAGATCTACGGCACAGATAAGATGATCGACGTCAGCGGCGGCTGGCACGATGCCGGTGACTACGGCCGTTATGTGGTTCCGGGCGCCAAGACTATCGCTGATCTTTTCATGACATATCAGGACACCGGCTACAAGGCAGACGATCTGGGTATCCCGGAGAGCGGCAACGGTGTGCCGGATATCCTCGATGAGGCCAGATATGAACTCGAGTGGATGTTCAAGATGCAGGCGGAAGACGGCGGCGTGTACCATAAGGTTACCTGCGACAACTTCCCGGCAACTGTAATGCCGGAAGAAGAGACCAACCAGCTTTTAGTCCTTCCGGTGTCCACCACCGCGACGGGTGATTTTGCCGCGGTAATGGCAAAAGCATCTATCATCTATAAGGATATCGACAAGGATTTCGCGGATAAGTGCCTCGAGGCTTCCAAGAAGGCATATGCTTACATGGAGGCAAATGCAGCTTCCGATACGACAGGCTTCCTGAATCCGTCCGACGTTTTCACCGGTGAATATCCGGATGCCGTCAATAAGGATGAATTCTTCTGGGCGGCTGTGGAACTGTATCTGGCAACCGGCGAAGATACCTATCTTGCTAAGGCAAAAGAACTCTACTCCGATTCGATGGAGCTCGGTCTCGGCTGGATCGAGATGGGCCTTTACGGTGTTCACGCTTACCTGCGTACCGAGACATCCTTCCAGAAGGATGCGGAATTTACGGATAAGCTTAAGACCCGTGTTGTGGATCAGGCGAAGGCGGATCTGGAAAAGGCGAAGAAGGACGGCTACTACAATGCGATGGGTACGAACTATCCGTGGGGCAGTAACCTGACCGTTTCGAACAACGGTATCCTCTACAACCTGGCATACCTTGTTTCCAACGATAAGGAACTGAAGGATCTTTCTTCCTATCAGGTCGATTACATCATGGGCATGAACGTCTGCGGCTACAGCTTCCTTACGGGATTTGGCACGAATGCTGCGGAACACCCGCACCACAGACCGTCCCAGGCGAAAGGCAAAGCAGTTCCGGGTATGGTCGTCGGCGGACCGAACGGCGAACCGGCAGATCCGTATGCAATCTCTGTTCTTACCGGAAAAGCACCTGCCCGCTGCTACTGTGATAACGATACCGCTTACTCGATCAACGAGGTAGCGATCTACTGGAACTCTCCGTTCATCTACATCCTGGCAGCAAAAGCCGCGAAGTAATAATTCGTAAAAATTTTTGAATTCATACGGTGCTCCTCGTTTTCTTTATTGAGAACGGGGAGCACCGTTGTTATAATGAGGCTATAGTATCAGAAGTCACACCGGGTAATCGATGGTATCGATATGGGGGTAGAGGGTATGACTGAAAATATTTCAAATAGACGGCAGATCAGCCTGAAAAGGGTGCTCGAGCTGATCCTGGTCTGTATGATCGGTATAGCCGTAAATCTTTTGCTGTCGTCCATGAGTACGAAGCTTCAGCTTCCTTTCTATCTGGACTCCGTCGGCACGATCTTCGCTGCGGCGGTAGGCGGCACGCTCCCCGGCGTCCTCGTAGGACTTGTTACGAATCTTCTGAAATCCATCTCGGATCTTCCGTCGATCTACTACGGCACATTAAATGTCATGATCGCTGTTGCCGTGGCGAGCTTTACATGGGACCGCTCGAAGAAGCGTATCCTTATCCCGCTGATCATCACACTGGCATTTATCGGCGGTGTCCTCGGATCGATCCTGACGTGGTTCCTCTTCGGCTTTGCCGGTGAGGGCATAAGCGCCGATCTGGCCAGATGGATCTACGACCATCTTCTGAGCAGCCGTTTCCTGTCGCAGGTGGTTGCGGACTTCTGCATCGATCTCGGAGATAAGGCGATCTCCGTAGTGCTTGCCTTCCTCGGACTGATACTGGTCCCGAAAAGGATAATGTCGGATCTCCATATCCACGGCTGGCGCCAGAAACCGCTGAGCTTCCTGGAACTGCGTGCGATCAACAAAACCTCGGTAAGACAGATCTCGCTTCGGACGAAGCTGATCCTTCTGGTATCCGGTGCAGTAACCGTCATCGCGGTGGTATCGATCGCGATCGGCTATTACCTGTTTCGGGAGACTACCGTCAAGGACCACACCGAATTTGCCAGAGGTATCGTCAAATACCAGAAAGACTGCATCGACCCGGATCAGATAGAATCGTATCTGGCACAGGGCGAAAATGCGCCGGGATATAAGGAGACACAGGAACAGCTGCGCCTGACCTTTATCAGCTCGGAGAATATCCGGTTCATGTATGTCTATCAGGTGAAAGAAGACGGATGTCATGTCGTCTTTGATATGGATACGGAAGACGTCAAGGCGGATAAGGTCGGATCGGTCATCCGGTATCCGGAAGATATAAAGAAGAATATCAGTGCTTTTCTAAAGGGAGAGGAAGTCGAACCGACGATCAGTAACGACAGCCGCTTCGGATGGGTGCTGTCGATCTATGAACCGATCTATACCAGCGACGGGCGCTGCGTCGCCTACTCCTGCGTGGATATCTCGATGAATCAGCTTTACGACCTGACGCATGCGTATCTTGCCAAAGAGATCTCGCTGTTCCTCGGCATCTTCATCATGGTGCTCTGCCTGGTCGTGTGGCTCGCGGACTACCACATCATCTATCCGCTCAACTCGATGTCGCACGGGGCAAGTTCTTTTGTATATACATCGACGGACGAGAGAAACGCGAGCGTCGAGCGGCTCAAATCACTCGATATCCGTACCGGTGACGAGATCGAGAATCTCTACACGGCATATACCCAGACAACGGAAGAAAGTATGCAGTATCTCTCGGATGTGCGAAGAAAGTCTAAGCAGATCGAAAAGCTCCAGGGCGGACTTCTCATGGTCCTCGCGGATATCATCGAGAGCCGCGACAAATGTACCGGAGATCACATCCGCAAGACCGCGGCATATACGAAGATCATCCTAAACAAACTCCGTGAGCAGGGCGAGTTCCCGGATATCCTGACAGACGAGTATATCTCGAATGTCACGCAGGCGGCGCCGCTTCACGATATCGGAAAGATCAATGTACCGGATGCGATCCTGAATAAACCGGGCCCCGGACGGCTTACCGATGAAGAATTCGAAATCATGAAGGGTCACGCGAATGCCGGCTATGAGATCATCGAAAAGGCGATCGCCAATATGGCGGAGACCGGATATCTCGAAGAAGCGAAGCAGATGGCCCACTACCATCACGAGAAGTGGGACGGCTCCGGCTACCCGCTGAAACTTCGGGGCGAGCAGATCCCGCTGTCAGCGAGAGT
>DFFH01000167.1:0-2146 GCA_002368805.1 Mageeibacillus sp. UBA3781
AAATACCATTCAAAAAAGACGGCATGTATCCGACAAGAAATCTTTGCCCGCCTTACTCTGTACAACTTTGTTGAAGTGATTACCTCGCACGTAGCCATTTCAAAGAAACAAAGAAAGTACACTTACAAATGCAACTTTTCGGTTGCTACTCACGTATGCAGACTGTTCCTGCGCGGACTGACATCGCCGCCTTATGTAGAATCTGCAATTGCCAAGAGTCTAATTCCGATAAGACCAAACCGAAAACGAAACAGGTTTGTACTTGGTGAAGTATTGCAAAGATTCTTCTACCGCGTAGCATAGCACAACTGACAACAGAATAAAACATGCAGACAGATGCTATCTGTCTTTTTGTGTTGCCTGAAAACTAAAAAGAGACTGAAGATTTTGCTTCTCCAGCCTCTTTTTGATTTGTTTTGTTGTCTTGTTGAGGCAATGCTGTCTTAACTTAATGACATTGTTCCTTATCGGAGGCAGTCCTTTTTCGTGGTATAATTGCTCTAAAAGAGGGGGAGATAATCCAGATGAATATTACGGACGGAAATCAATCGTCGATCCATTTTCCCAAGAGAAGTACGATTGGTACTCTTTGCGCTATTTTTCTTCCATCTCTTCTTGTGTTCGGATTCTTCTATTTTTTCATGATCTCTCAAATAAACAGGACAGTACCTAAACTGGAAAAACAGTACGAAATCGATCTGGGGTCGGATGAATTATACGATGTTTTCCCACATGGAGACGGGTATGCGTATCTGGTAAACGGGAATGAGATCCATATCATTGATGTGAACGGGGAACCCATCGGTGACTTCCGGTATGAATGTGCGGTATCGGCAGTCGGAAATAATGATGGTTCCACACGTTCTTATTCCGAGATGGATCTGACTGTGGCTCTTTCTGACCGGACGCTGATCCTTTATCGTCTGATGGACGATGGGAAGTATGAGGAACTGGACCGGATGGAAACGCCGTCTGTTGTCACCGCGATGATCTGCAATGGACATAGTTGCTACTATCTTCTAGATAATGGCAAACTCTATCACATGTCAACACAACACGAGAAAACAAAATATGTCTTCGATGATCCGTATCTCGTTCCCAATTATATATGCAAAAACATACGGCTGATAAATAATGAATACTATGCGGTAGGAGCGGACAACTCCATTATCAATTTATCTAATGGTGAGAAAATCACTTCGATCAAAGAAGAAATCGTCGGCATCGATCAGTATTCAAATGTCGCATTTACCAAAAATAAGGCGTATCATTTTTCTTTCTATTCGGAGACGAATAAAGTGACTGAAGGAACGATTTTTGACGACGGTCAGTACTATGTGTGTCATGAGAACTGTTTCTATAGGAAGGACGGAGTATTCTACTATAGCGGCCTCCTGAGCGGGAAATGGCGCGGCAAGGGGATTCCGATTGCGGATAACAGGAAACTCAAACTCCCGCAGTATGAGAGGTATTTCGCCATAAGCCATGGCGTGGTCTGCTACGATGGACAGAAGATCATCTGCTACTGGGTGTGATTATCCGTCCAATTCAACTTCAAATACTTTAAACGACAAGAGGATTAGAAACCCCGATTCAAATAATTCTGACCATAGTGACGAGATTGGTATTTAACCCATTGAACATCCATAGTATTCTGATAGTGGGTTGATGTCGTTATTGGGGGATGATGCGAATTACCCGCTTTGTAGGCTTTTTGGAAACATGTGATCCATGAAGGGGAGAGTGAAGCGGTATGGCAGACGTTCACTTGGGGAAGCGGCGCAGGGCACTTGCGTCTTTGATGGTCGTGTCGATGATCCTGTCTATGGCGGGATGTAAAAAGAAATCAGGTTCTTCAAAATACGAAGAAAGCCCGACGCTGGTCAAAGAAGATGACACGTACTTTAACGCGGAAATGATCGAGCTGAAAATGGAGCCCGATCCCGAGAAGGAAGTGGATTATGCGTTTGTTGAGAAGGTCCGCTTCATAGGGAACCTGATCCAGTATAACTATTACGTCTCGCATAAAGCCGGAGGACAAGTGCTTTTCGAAAATGAGAAAACTGAATAGATCACTTCAAGGGCGTCTCATGATTCGGAGACGCCCTTCTTTTGCTTGGTGACAGGAAAGTCACGCAACCCTTCT
>DFFH01000167.1:2292-11438 GCA_002368805.1 Mageeibacillus sp. UBA3781
TCATATGGCAAAGAGATTGCGTGTGTTGGCAGTCGTATTGGCAGTTGCGTGTGTGCTGCCTTTTTCGGCATGCGGTAAGAAGAAATCCGGGAAAAGTAATGGGCAGGACACCCCGACAGTGGTGAAAGAGGATGATCCCTTTTTCAATGCGGAGATCAAAGAACTGAAGCTTCCGATCGATCCGGGAAGAAAGCTGGATACCCAGTATGTTTCGAGCTGCCGGTTCATCGGAGACGTGGTACTGGTCGAGTATAACGTCAATTATGATGAAGAGGGGGATTATGATCCGGATAATGTCGCGGAGTCTATGGCTCACGGGCAGGCTATCTATGATCTGTCCGGAAACCTGATCCATGAGACGAAGGCGGGACACTGGGAGAACACGATCGCAGCGACGATAGATAAGGCCGGCGATCTGTATTTCCTGGTAAGTGTTCCGAATGATCACTTCGAATATACGACCAGGCTCCGGAAAGTGAAAGACGGAAAAAGCGAAGATGTGATGGACGTTCCCGGTTCGGTCTCCGGTTCCGGGATGAATACTTCGGTTCAGATCCTGGACGATGGTAACTTTGCCATCAACCTGGGATCCGGCATTACTATCTATTCCAAAGAAGGGGAAAAAATATGCACGATCACAGATCCCGGAAGAATGGTATCCATGAATGTATATCAGGTCGAAGGAAAAAGCTATATTCTTTCCAGAAACTCGTCTTTTGATGAAGATGCCGATCCACAGTTCAAAGAAGTGGATCTGAAGACGGGGAAACTGGGTCAGGGCAAAAGTGCTCCGCTCATGGGACATGGCGCATCCTTGACCTGCATAGATAATAAACTCTATGCATTTAAGGGGTCAAAGGTCATAAGATATGACATAAGCTCCGGATCCTCGGAGACGGTATTTGACTGGAATGATACCGATGTGGATATGTGGCTCGTAAAAGGTGCATCCTGTCTTCCGAAAAATGATAATGAGTACTATGCCGCATTTGCTGAACGGATCGACGGGTTTTCGAGCCGAGCATGTCTTGTTTCACTGAAGAGAGCGGAGAAGAACCCGAATGCCGGAAAGACGATCATTACGGTCGGAATGCCGACACTGATGGCCGAGTGCAGCAAATGCATATGCAGCTACAATTCGGACATGACGAAAAAATCGAGGATCAAAATGATCGACTATAGGGAGCAGCTGATCCTGGAAGGAAAAGATACGGATGAGACAACTGCCGAAGAGTACGTCCGTAAGGAGTTTCTGGCCGGACGTGTCCCGGATATCCTTGTGGCATTTGATTCTATAAGTGGATTTAAGAGCGATAATCTGATGGTCGATCTTGTTCCATATATCGATTCGGAAGGTGGCCTGGACCGCTCGCTTTTCTATGACAATATTTTCCGTGCGATGGAAAAGAACGGAAAACTTTTCTTCGCACCGCTTACCTTTTCCGTGGAGACGCTGATGGTAAATGATAAATTCATCCCGGAGAATGCTCCCTGGACATATAAAGGATTCTTAGAGGCAGGAAGATCTGTTCCGGACGGGGTATCCTTCTATCCGTCCAAACTGAAGGGACGGCTTCTGGGAGATATGCTCCGAACAACGAAAGCAGAATTTCTCGATTATGAAAAGAAGACGGTACACTTTGACAACGACGACTTCTATACGCTTCTCGATATTGCAAAAGAATTCGGTCTGGATAAGATTCCGGATGAGGAGCAGATGAAAGTAACTTATCTGGATGACGGAACATCTATCTCGGAGGGCACTTTCATCACTCCGGAAGATAAGTTCAAAGAAGAGATCCTTGCTGTTAAGGAATCCTATGTGGTCAGTATGCTGACGTATGGCATGGAAAAATCATTTCTGAAAAAACATGCTTCCTACCGCGGATATCCCGGGAAAAACGGTGGAGGAAACGCCGTGATGTGTATCACTTCGATGGGTATTACTGCTGATTCGAAGAATAAAGACGAAGCATGGAATGTGATCAGGAGCTTCTACGAGAAGCAAGCACAGATCGATCTGTGCGCGATCTATGGCCTTCCTATGAGAAAAGAATCATTCCGTGCCACTTCCGAGAACCAGATGGAGGAATTACAGGCTAGTAGAAAGCGCATGATCGAACAGGCCGATGGTAATGTGGATCCGTCGCTGGATGATTTTGCGCCGGATATTCAGCCCCAAGATATCGATGATGTGGAAAAACTGATCCTCAGTATCGACCGGACATTTGAAGGAGATGGCGCCATCGAAGATATCGTCATGGAAGAAGCGGGCGGTTATTTTGCCGGATCGAGAACGAAAGAAGATACAGCGAAAAACATCAACAACCGCGGCGATATTCTCATGAAAGAGCGGGGGTGAGCACATTTGACGATCGCAGTGAAAGTGCAGCAGGAGTGGTCGCAGTAGGAGCGATTGTGAAAGGCGTGATCGCGATAGGCACGATCGCGATAGGCACGATCGCGGATCTTATAACTGAATAGTGACCGTGAGTTTTTTCTCGGAGCCGGAGGCCGCAGTGATGCGGCCTTTGTGCTTGCTGACGATGGCCTTTGCCATGGACAGGCCGATGCCATGTCCGCCGGTTGCGGAATTCCTGGAAGCATCTGTCCGGTAGAAACGCTCGAACATATTCTTACATTCTTCCGCCGAGAGCGTCTCCTCCGTGTCGTTGGTCACTTCGATCTTAGCGCCCTTTTTATAGCGAGATGCAGTAACATCGATGTGCCCGTTTTCGGGACAGTATTTCACGGCATTGTCGAGCACGATCGACAGCAGGGACTCGATCGATTTCTGATCTCCCTGGATGTGGATGCCGTCCTCGATATTTGAGCTGATCGTCTTATTTGAGGCTGTCGCCACCGCGCCAAAAGAACCCGTCTGACTCTTCAGAAGTGCTGACAGATCAAGATCTTTCATCTCGAGCATAGTGGAGGTCTCTTCCATCTTGGATAGAGAGATCAGGTCCTGTGTCAGCTCGGACAGACGCTTCGTCTGGGCCTTAATGTCTGAGATCCATTCATTTCCGGAGGATACCGATCCGGCTTCGCCGGAGTCTTCGCTATCATTTTCCAGTTCCATCTCCAGAACCTCGGCATCGGCCGTGATGATCGAAAGAGGAGTCTTGATCTCGTGACCGGCATCCGTGATGAAGCGCTTCTGCTTCTCGTAGCTCTCGGCGACCGGACGGACGATCCTGCCGGAAGCGAGAAATACAAGGATTCCTACGCCGGCAAGGCAGAGAAGGGATACGAAGATACTGATATTTCTAAAGTTTCTGAAGTTCTGAAGTCCGATGCCGCAGTCGCGGAAGATGACCATGCGGCAGTTATTCTCATCCGGTTCACCGACGAGATACCGGTAGTCCCCGATAAAGCCGGACGAGCCCTTCCGGTTTAGTGCTTTTGCCGCATAATCAACAGCTTCGGACTCGGAGACAGCAGAGATACGGCCGGTATCCACGAGCACCGCATTCTCTGACTCATCGAAAAGAACTGTGAAGTATCTGGTCTCGTAGGCAAGTTCCGGGGAGTCGATACGGTCTTCGCGCAGCCACATAAAGGAGCGCTTCCCGGAGCGGAAATCATCATCCACGATGATCGTTGTCTCAATGTCAGTCTGCGTGTCATCCTCTTCCATCCCGGGCATCGGAGGAAGTCCTTCCTTCGGGCCTTTCCCATGGCCGTGAGCATCAAAAGTACCACCGTTTCTCATCAGAAGCTCAAGGACATCATCGCTTTCCATGACGATCTGACGGTAGTTGCTGAGGTTGATGCCGCCGATCAGGATGACCATGACCAGCAGGACAGCAAGCATCGTGAGAAGTATCAACCGGATGCGGAGTTTTCGGATCATTTCTCCACCTCCAGAAAATAACCGGCATTTCGTGCCGCCTTGATCTTCACGTCAGAGCCGACGGAAGTGAGCTTTTTCCGAAGGTAGGACAGATTCGTCCAGACGACGTTGATGTCGGCGTCGGAATCAAGTCCCCAGACCTTCTCCATGAAGCGGTCCGTGGAGATGAGGGTGCCCGGATTACTCATGAGGTACTCCATCATCTGGTATTCTTTCGCGGCGAGACGGACGGATCCGGAGGGACCGCTAAGCTCGAAGCTCTTCCTGTCGAGGACGATATTACCGAACCGGAGGGTATTGTCCGCTGCTGTGGCGACGGATCTCGTGATCGCGCGAAGTCTTGCCAGAAGCTCCCTGCTCTCGAAAGGCTTGGTCAGATAGTCATTCGCGCCGAGGTCCAGTCCCTCGACTTTATCGTCGATCTCGGAGCGGGCGGTAAGCATCATGACCGGGATCGTGATGCCTTTCTCACGGATCTTCCGGAGTACGGTAAATCCGTCCATCTTCGGCATCATGACATCAAGTACCGCGCAGTCATATTCTCCGGAAAGAAGATAGTCCAGCGCGTCCTGCCCGTCATAGACGGCTTCCACGGAGTAATTATTCTTCGCAAGTATCGCGCAAAGTGCGCGGGATAGTGATTTTTCATCTTCGGCAAGAAGTAAACGCATGGCCGGGCTCCTTTTCTAATACTTACATTATACAGCAGAAATGCCTGTATCTCGGCGTTTTCTTTTTCTTTCGTGCTTTAAGGCTGACTTAAGGTTACCATGCTAACCTTAAACCAGGATTAAAGAAACGGAGGAAAAAAGCATGTACACGCCGATGGTTTTTGAACGATACGAAAGAAAATACCTCCTGAGCCCGTCGGCGAAAGATGCAGTGCTCCAGGCGATGGAAGGCCGGATGGAGATCGATATGTACGGCAGGACCACGATCCGGAACATCTACTTCGATACAGATGGTTACGATCTGATCCGAAGATCGCTTCAAGGTCCGGAGTATAAGGAGAAACTCCGGATCCGAAGTTACCGGCAGGTAGGTGACAAAGACGATGTATTCGTCGAGCTTAAGAAAAAGTATAAAGGGATCGTCTATAAAAGAAGGATCGAAGTCCCGACATTTCAGGCGATGGACTGGCTTCTCGCAGGCGGGGAAAAACCGGATATCAGCACAGCTTCCGAGCAGGCGAACTTCCGCCAGATCAGAGATGAGATCGACTATTTTCTCCGCCGTTACGAAAGATCCGGGATGGGACCGAAGGTGTTCTTAAGTTACGAAAGAGAAGCTTATGCACCGGTCAGTGGAAGCGAGGATGATATCCGGATCACCTTTGATACGAATATCCTGGCAAGGGGAAAAGACCTGCTTCTTAGTTCCCCCGCCTACGGAGACCCGGTGCTGGATCAGGACCTCACCGTAATGGAAGTGAAAGTCCCTCGTGACAGCGCGATCCCCATGTGGCTCGCAAGGACACTCTCGGAAAACGGAATCGTGAAGAGTTCTTTTTCCAAGTACGGGAAATACTATATGGAAACGGCCGGGGCCCGGCAGAAGATCATCGGAACACTTTTGTGGGAAGACATTCCCGAGCTCGATATGAAAGGAGAACTGCTCTATGTCTAACGATCTATATACAACACTCATGGGAAACACGACCGTGTCTTACACGGGATTTCTGCTGCCGGTACTGGCCGCGCTCTCCCTCGGTATCGTCTTCGCGATGGCATATATGTACAGAGCAAGAAGAAGCAGAAGCTTCATAGCGACACTGGCGATCCTTCCTGCGGTCGTCTGTGTGGTCATCATGGCAGTCAACGGGAACATCGGCGCAGGAGTGGCCGTGGCGGGTACTTTCAGCTTAGTAAGATTCCGCTCGGCACCGGGCACCGCCAAAGAGATCACGGCCATCTTTATCGCGATGGCGGGGGGCCTTCTCTGCGGCATGGGACTTCTGATCTATGCGGCGATCTTCATCCTGATCATGAGCTTCGTGCTCGTGCTCTACAGCATGATCGGCTTCGGTGAAGAGGATAACAGCAGGCGGAAGAGCCTGCGGATCGCGGTCCCCGAGAATGTGGACTACGGAAAAGAATTCGACGATGTCTTTGCGAAGTACACTACATCCCACCGCCTGATCTCCGCAAAGACCGCAGGCATGGGCTCGGTATTCAAACTGTCTTATGACATCACACTGAAGGATGATTCCTCGGAAAAAGCACTGATCGACGCGCTGCGGTGTAGAAACGGAAATCTCGAGATCCAGATGTCGATCGTGATGCCGAGAGAAAATGAGGAGCTCTGACGGGCATGCGGAGGATGCCTGAAAAGATCCGCGGGAGATGGCTTGAACGTGGAAAGGAAGATAGATAAGAACAGACGGCAAAAGCCGGGAAAAGGAGTTTTGAGATGAAAAAGGAAATGTACATGAACAGGAAAAAGATTCTGGCGCTGGCACTGAGCGCGACCATGATCGCCGGAGGATCTTTCGCCCTTGCAGCCTGCAAGGATAAGTCCTCCACAGATACAGAAAAAACAGCCGCAGATGAGAGTGCGGATGAATCCGGCGATGCAGCGGAAAATCCTAAAAATACAGCGGACAGCACGAAGAATGCTGCGGATAAAAACGGAAAAAATACTTCCGGAAACGGTTCGTCCGGATCGGTCGAGCTTCTGAAACTGACGGATAAGGACCAGGATACTTCTTATAACGAAGCGGAATCCGAGAAGATCGAACTTACGGAAAATGCAGGGAAGATCAACATCACGAAGGAAGGTACTTATATCGTGACCGGATCTACGAATAACGGCATGATCATCATCAATGTCGGGTCAGAGGAAGATGTTCACCTGATCCTCCGTGACTGCGAGATCAACAGCCCGACTTCTGCGGCGATTTATGTAGTCTCTGCAGACGAGGTGTATATCACACTCGAAGGCGAGAACAAACTCAGCAATGGAGGTGCTTTTACCGCGATAGACAGTAACGATATCGACAGCGTCATCTTCAGTAAAGACGACCTCACCATCAATGGATCCGGCAGCGTGGAGATCACCTCGCCGGCCGGGCACGGCATCGTGTGCAAGGACGATCTGGTCCTGACCGGAGGCACTTACACGATCACCGCAAAGGAAGACGGCATCAATACGAATGACTCCATCCTCTTTACTGCAGGCACTTATACCATCGACTGTAAAGACGATGCGATCCATACCGACGGCATGCTCGAGTTCGAGGGCGGCACCTACACGATCGACGGCGCAGAAGGCCTTGAGGGCACTTATGTCATGATCAATGATGGTGACTTCACGATCAATGCGAGCGATGACGGCATCAATGCGGGACAGAAATCCGATGCATATACACCGACGATCGAGATCAACGGCGGAAGCCTCAAGATCACCATGGGGCAGGGAGATACCGACGGCATCGACAGCAACGGCAACCTCTATATCAATGGCGGCAACATCGAAGTAAATGCGCAGAATCCGTTTGACTACGACGGAGAAGGCCAGCTCAACGGCGGAAAGGTCATCGTGAACGGACAGGAGACTACTTCTCTTACGAATCAGATGATGGGCGGCCGCGGCGGCTTTCAGAATAACGGACAGAACGGATTTCAGGGGAATGGTGATAACGGCTTTCCCGAAAACGGCGGCCAGGGAGACTTCCGGGGCGGCCGCGGTGGTAAAGGCCGGGGAGCTTTAGATGGACAAAACGGCGGACAAATGCCGGATGACATGACCCCGCCTGATGGAATGACTCCTGCCGACGGGATGACTCCCCCGGACGGCCAAATGCCGGATGACATGACTCCCCCGGACGGCCAGACTCCTCCCGACGGAATGGCGCAGGAGGATGACCGGGAAACAGCATGAGTGCGAAACGGGTGCTTTTCTGATACAATAAGGCTATAACATCCCGAGTGAGAAGGAGGTTCAGCCATGAAAAACGAGATCATTGGTTTTCATAGAGAGTATGAGGAAAACGGCTGCTTCTGCAACTGGTATCCGGCGGAGTTCGACTATGCCGGAAAGCATTACCTCCACTCCGAGCAGTTCATGATGTATCAGAAGGTCATGATGTTCGGCCAGACCGCACTCGGTGACGAGATCATGCATACCGCAGACCCGGAGCAGTGCAAGATCCTGGGAAGAGAATTCTTCGACGGCTTTGACGCGGCTCTGTGGAAAAAGACCCGCTTCATCGTGGTCAAGCGCGGCATCCGCGCGAAGTTCTCGCAGAATCCGCAGATGCTCGAGACGCTCCTGGCGACTGGAAACGCGATCCTGGCGGAGTGTTCCCCGCGTGATAAAGACTGGGGCATCCTGCTCTCGACATCTGATCCGGAAGTCCAGGACATCACGAAATGGCGTGGCGAAAATCTCCTCGGCCAGGTCCTGATGGAAGTCAGGGAAGAGCTTCGCGAAGAACTCCGCGTCACAGCTGACGGTACGACTTTCCCTTATGAAGATGCGACGGAAAAAGAACCTGTGTCCGAGTGGGAGATGCTCCCGGGAGAACTCATCCGTATCCCGCAGTTTAAGGCAACGATCCTGGCATATACTGATACGATCGGCTGCGTCGTGGGATCCGAGGAGAGCAGAAATGCGTTCTTTTTCGACAGATCTTTTGCTGACTGGGAAACACTGATCAATGGCGGATCGGCGGCATCCCACGGACTTCCGCTCGTCGGATTCTTCGAGATGAAGCAAGATATCTATGACATTGCCAGAAGACTGGATAATCAGGTCGTGGCATCGCCTGACGAAGACTGATTTGAAATAGCAACTGAGGACAAAGAAAAGGGAGCGTCTCAAAATACTGAGCAATGTCATTAAGTTAAGACAGCATTGCCTCAACAAGACAACAAAACAAATCAAAAAGAGGCTGGAGAAGCAAAATCTTCAGTCTCTTTTTAGTTTTCAGGCAACACAAAAAGACAGATAGCATCTGTCTGCATGTTTTATTCTGTTGTCAGTTGTGCTATGCTACGCGGTAGAAGAATCTTTGCAATACTTCACCAAGTACAAACCTGTTTCGTTTACGGTTTGGTCTTATCGGAATTAGACTCTTGGAAATTGCAGATTCTACATAAGGCGGCGATGTCTGTCCGCGCAGGAACAGTCTGCATACGTGCGTTGCAACTGAAAAGTTGCATTTATAAGTGTACTTTCTTTGTTTTTTTGAAATGGCTACGTGCGAGGTAATCACTTCAACAAAGTTGTACAGAGTAAGGCGGGCAAAGATTTCTTGTCGGATACACGCCGTCTTTTTTGAATGGTATTT
>DFFH01000145.1 GCA_002368805.1 Mageeibacillus sp. UBA3781
TAGCAAAGGATCCTGAAAGCTTGAAAGAAAGCTTTCGGGATCTTTTTTGAGAATGAAGAGGAGAATCTCTTGACACGCAAAAGGTAACATATTACATTGTTTCTGACAAAGGTAATGTGTTACCTTTTTTGACGTCTGATTCTAGCTAAAGGAGTGACGACCATGGACTACGATAAGATGATGAATAACAGCAGTGTGGAATTCGGGAATATACCGCCGCAGGCTTTCCTTCTGGGATTGCTGAGTGCTTTTGATAACCGGTTCCAGGCAAGCGCGGACAAGTTTTTTTCGCAAATCACCTGGAAGCAGTTCTTCGCGATTATATGCATCAATATCTGTAAGGAAAGTCCGACGATCAATGAGCTTTCCGATATTATGGGAAGTTCTCACCAGAACGTGAAGCAGATCCTTCTGAAGCTGGAGAGCAAGGGCTTCGTCGAGATGATCCCCGATGATAATGATAAGCGGAAGCAGCGGATCCGGCTGACGAAAACGTGCCAGAGATTCTGCAAGAAAAATGATGCGGAGAGTCAGAGGATCATCGGGAAGATCTTCGAAGGAATCGATGAAAAGAAACTCGCAACAACGATCAAAACGATCATGAAAATGGAAAGGAATATCAGCGAATTATGAAAACATTAGTAGTCTATGCTTCGCAGACAGGTTTTACGAAGAGATACGCGGAGTGGATCGCCAGAAGACTTCAGGCGGATCTTATGGATGTTCACGATGCGAAGAAGAAAAAGAAGAGTGATTTTGATTCTTATGATGCCATCATTTACGGTGGATGGGTGATGGCCGGAAAAGTGACTCAGTCGAAGTGGTTCCTGGCAAAAGCATCTGCCTGGAAGGAAAAGAAACTGGCGCTCTTTTGTGTCGGAGCAAGTCCTAAGGAGAATCCGGATGTGGAGCAGAGCCTGAAGAATCTGCTTACTGATGAACAGCGAAAATACATCCGTTCATTTTACTGTCAGGGCGGCCTGGATTATGACAAGATGAAAGCGCCTTCCAAGTTTGCTTGCAAAGCTCTGGTCTCGATGCTGAATAAGAAAAAAGATGCGACTCAAAAGGAAAAGACATGGCGGAAATGCTCTCCCATTCCTATGATATTTCGGACGAGAAATACATTGAGCCGATCGTCGAATATGTGATAGCATGATCCGGTAGAAAGAATTACACTATCCGATGTGACGAATAAAGGAGAAGAAAATGGCAACAAGAACAATTGTCGTTGTTCCCTATGATTCTGCCTGGGAGCAGGATTTTCTTAAGATAAAATCGGAGCTTGAAGAGGCCCTCGGGGATCTGGCGCTTCGGATCGAGCATGTCGGAAGTACTTCGGTAAAAGGACTTTCCGCCAAGCCGATCATCGATATCGATGTGGTGATCGAGGACGAATCCGTGTTCCCTTCTGTGGTGGAAGCCCTTTCGAGAATCGGTTACTACCACGAAGGAAACAAGGATATCCCCGGGCGGGAAGTATTCGGATATGAAGGAAAAGAACACCTCCGGAATCACCACATGTATGTCTGCTGCAAGGATGCATCGGAACTGAAGCGGCATGTTTCTTTCCGGGATTATCTTAGGGCTCATCCGGAGGCGGTCGCCGAATACAGCCGCGTAAAGGAAGAAGGCGCAGTGCTTTTCCCGCATGATATCGATCAGTATATCCGGCATAAGACGCCCTTCATCGAAGGGATCTATAAGCAGATCGGTCTTTTATGATAGCCCGGATCTTCGGAATATGCCATCCCGGAATCATCAGCAGAAGAGAGGAAGCACTTGCTTCTCGATGAACTCCACGCGGTCAAAGATACGGGGTTTGAACGTACCTGTCATGCCGACAGATACGTTTTTCTCTTTATTGACGTAGATGATGTTTCCGCAGTCACCGATGGCGGCGTGGATCTTCCTGCCGTCATATGGCGTGTACCATAAGTAGCCGTAGTTCATGTTGCCGAAACGCTCGCCGAGCTTAAGATGCGAAGCGGTCATGTCCTGAAGATATTTCTTCGAGATGATCCTTTTCCCGTCGTATTCGCCGTCGTTTATGAGAAGTTCGCCGATCCGTGCCAGATCTTTTGCCGAAGCGCAGAGTCCCCAGCCGGCAGTAACGGCGCCCTTAGGATCGGAGTACCACTCGTTCTTTCGGGGATTCTTGTTCATGAGAAAGTCGAACTGATCCTCTTTCGATGAATCGCCGTGAGGGATGCGCGCGGGGAGACCGAGGGGAAGGAAGAGAGTTCGGTTCGCGAAATCAATGCACTTCTCGCCCGTGGCATGCTCGATGATCCCTGCAAAGATCTGGATGCCGAGAGTGGCGTACTTAAACTCGCCGGTGATGCCTTTCCTGCCGCCGAGAAAGTCCAGTACGGTCAAGGTCCAATCCTGTGAAGTACAGACCTTCTTCCAGGGCTCCGACTGGTACTTATAGGGAGCGGTCATCGTGAGGAGATGACGGACCGTGACCTCGTAGATCGTCTTCTCGCCGCGCTTGACTTCGTAGTCCGGAAAGAAATCCATGACCTTCTGGTCCACGCTCTTAATATATCCCTGATCGATGGCGATCCCGGCAAGAAGGCCAATGACGCCCTTGGTCACGGAGTTGACATTCATGGCGTCCTCCGTTGTAAAGCCGCGCCAGTTGTCCTCGTAGACGGTCTTTCCGTCCTTTATGGCATAGATCTGGCAGATGTTGCTCTCGTTGCCTGTGCTTGTTTCTATGAAGCTGTGAAGCTGTTTCTGTTTCATTCTGATTGCCTCGTTTGATGTAGGATTTGGACGTCCTGATAAAGAGGCTAATATGATTAAAAATTCTTTTCAAGTACTTTTTTCGGAAAAAATCTTTCTTAGATAAACCGGTGAAGTTTTCCAGTATTTTTCTCGATAAGACATAGAATCTGGAAAAAAATGAGAAAAAAACTGCAATGCGGACAATCTCGATGCAGTTTTCCAGTATTTTTCTCAAAAAGGTGCCTGTTTTGGAAATATCTGAGAAATATCATGCGAAAAGCACCTTTCTGGGTTGTTTTTCTGATTTTTTTCTCGTTTGGAGGGCATCTTTGGAAATCTATTGGAAAACTGTTTGGCTTTTCAGGAATGATTCAACTGTTGATATAATTACTTCATTAGAGCGGTGTTATATAATTGAACAAATGAATCTCGATCGGGAGGCAGGACCATGAAGGAATGGAACTATGACGGAAAAGTTTTTCTTGTGACCGGCGCTTCGTCCGGTATCGGCAGAAGCTGTGTGGAGCAGCTTCTGAACTCTGGGGCGAATGTCGTCGGTATCGATGCGAAAGATAGCGACCTGAAAGATCCTCTCTATATGCACTGCGAAGTGAGCGTCACGGATGATTCGGAAATCCAGAGGGTCGTGCGTGAAGTCGAGAACAAATTCGGGACAATCGACGGGCTTGTCAATGCTGCAGGGATCTGGGGAAATAGTAAGCCTTTCTATGAGATCGAGACATCGGATTGGGAAAAGATCCTGTCGGTGAACCTTACAGGAACCTATATCGTGTCGAAATATGCCGCGAAAGTAATGATCCCGAAGAAGCAGGGCAAGATTGTCAATATCAGCTGCCTGCGGGCAGGGATCTTCCGGAATAACATGACGGACTATGCTGCATCGAAGGGCGGGATCGTCGCCCTGACCTCGGCGATGGCGCTGGATCTGGCACCTTTCCATATTCAGGTGAATTCCGTCGCGCCGGGCTTTACCTATACCGGCATGACGAAGAACTCTTTCGATAACGAAGAGGTCAGAAAGCAGTCCGAAGCCCTCATCCCGGAGGGAAGACTCGGGCAGCCGGAGGATATCTCCAATGTGGTGATGTTCCTTCTTTCGGATCTTGCGGACTATATGATCGGCACGAATGTCTATGCGGATGGCGGATACCATATCCAGAAGTAAGTCGATAAGCAGAAAATGACTCTGGAAATAGTGCGGACCCCGAGAGTCATTTCCGGAAGATGACCAGCTGGGCGTACTTATCTTTCTGTGTTCCGATGTAGGTGAAGCCCTGCTTCTCAAATCTTTCTCGGAATTCCTTATCCGAGAAGAACTCTCCGTTGATGTTCCGACAGAGAAAATTCACAAGCTTTCTGATCGGATGCGGAAGATTCGGATCGGCAATATACAGGTGTCCTCCTGGTTTTAAGATCCGGAGGGCTTCTTTTTCGAAAGCCTCTTTATCCGGAAAGTGGTGGTAGGCCATGCAGGCCGTGAGGGTATCGAAGTATGCATCCTCATAGGGAGTGTTTTCGCAGGAGCATTCCCGGATGTCCATGTCGGGGCATTTCCTTCGGGCGACCTCCAGCATATTCGGTTCGACATCGATGCCGTGCCCGTTGATCTTCTGAAAGTCCCGGAATGTCTTCAGGATCGTGCCGGTACCGCAGCCTACATCCAGCACTCTGTCGCCGTCGGAAAGGCCGGTAAAGCGGTATAGAAGCGAATAGAATCTTTTCGATAGTTTTCCTTCGAAGTGGTCGTCGTATTTGTCGGCGCGCTTATCGAATTTGAAATCTCTTTTTTCTGTGCTCTTTTTCATGTTTGTGTCCTCTCTTTCTCGGCGGCGAGATAAGCACCTGCCGCCATGATCATGAATGAAATAACAAATAGTGCGGAAGGGATCTTCGGGAAGATCGCGATGGATAGAAATGCACCGATGAAAGGCGCCAGTGCGTAGAAAGCAGATGTCCTGGCCGCACCGATGTAGCGCTGGGCATAGACGTAGGTATAGACACTCAACCCATAGGCGATGAACCCCAGAAGCAGCGCCAGAGGAATGTAGGGGGACAGCGTGAGATGCTCTCCACAGATCAGGGAAACAATGACCGATCCGGTACCGGATCCGAATCCCTTAATGATCACGATCTTCGACGGCGCGCTCTGCGAGAGCATGCGTGTGCAGTTGTTTTCCAGTCCCCAGCAGCAACAGGCCAGGATCGCAAGAAGTGAGTATGTGGAGAAGGATAAAGAAGAGATGTCACTGAGCGAGAGAAGAAGGCTTGCGACCGTGATCAGAAAGATAGCGAAACCTAACCTGGGAGAGATCTTCTCCTTAAAGAGAAGCAGGGCGATCAGCGAGGTGGCGACGATCTCGAAGTTATTTAGAAGAGACACCGACTCCGCCGAAGATCTTGAAATGGCGATCATGAGAAATACAGGGGCAAGAATATCGAGCACGACCATCCCGATGAGGTACGGATAATCCTTATGGGTGAAGGGTCTTCCATCTTCTTTCTTCCCTTTGGAAAAGCACTTGAGAAGGCACATCCCTATCGCGGCTCCGAGGTAGAGGAGGCCTGCCATGAAGACCGGTGGGATCTCCTTTAGGAGTACCTTCGAAAATGGCGTGCTGATGGCATAAAGAAGTGCAGCATATATGGCATATCGGATGGCTTTTCTGTTCGTCATAGGTATCACTTTCTAATGAAAAGTTTCTGAACACTCTGTTCGATAAAATGATATAATCTACGTGAAACCGAAAACAGAATCAGAATCCGCGATATGTCTATTACTGAACAGAATCGCGAAATTGTACGGGAACGGAAATATGGACAGACGACAGATCAAAACCAGGACAGCCATCTACGATGCATTGACGGGACTTCTTCGGAAATACCGTTTCGAAGAGATCACGGTACAGCAGATCATCGATGAAGCGAATATCGGAAGAAGCACTTTTTACTCGCATTTTGAGACGAAGGACCAGCTTCTGGAACAGATGTGTAATGAGATGTTTTCGCATGTTTTCTCCGATACTCTGGCACCGGAAAAGAGCCACGATTATTCGAAGAATCACGAAGATATGCGGGCACTTCTGGAGCATATCCTGTACCACATTCTGGACCATAAAGAGAATATCCGGTCCATTATGAACGGCGAGTCGGAGAAGATATTCACAAGATACTTCACCGAATATCTGGAAAGTGCTTTTGGCGAGGTAATCGTGCATATGGATGTAGATGTGCCGGAAGATTTTAAGAAACAATTCGTCATCGGAAGCTTCATCCATACGGTCAAATGGTGGATCGGAAAAGGACTGAAAGAAAAGCCGGAAAAGATCATCGATTCGTATATGAAGTGTTTGCCCGGGAAACACCATTGAGTTCCACTCGACTTGGAGCCCGTTAGCCGGGACTAGACCGGTTGATTATATGCTATTACGTGTGGATTTTAAAAAATCCCGTTTTCACCCGTAAAAATGCGGCGTTTTTCGGTTCTTTTTTTTGACAATTACGTGTGAGATTTCAAATTTGGCGATTTCACACGTAATTGATGCTTTTTTAGTAGGAAATTTACGTGTGAAAAAGCAGATTTGAAGATTTCACCCGTAAAAACATAAGTTAGCAATACCTAACTGTCGGATGAAAAAGTGAATCAGGGATATGAAATGCTTCAGGCTAACCGTTTCAGATATGCGAGTAATGTCTCCGGGTTCATGAAAGACTTCATCTATGGAAAAGCATGTGGTAAAGAGAACCCGAAGAGCTTCCGTGCGGCTGATCCGGGAGTTACAAGGAAAGAAAAAACATCCGGTCCAGTGCTTTTGCCACGGCATCATCTTCCGCCTCGGCATCCGACCCTTTGTGATGAAAAAAGGGGCGGCATATGCAGGTGTGGTCCGTAAATGGAAAAAGAGGAAAATCTTTTGAACCTGTAGTGTAATTTCTGTGAAGGGGCGGATCTTTTCTGTATAATCAAAAGCAAGGAATAAATCACACGATCAGGATCTTTCCTGAGTGGCGGAACATGAAGCGGTTCGAAGCGGAGGGGCAGGCCATGAAACATATCATTACAGTACAGCATACGCAGTCGGTTCATCACACGAACGGGATGGTCGGCTCCTGGACGGACTGGGATCTGACGGAGCTCGGGCGCAAGCAGGCAGAGAATATCGGAAAGAAACTGAAAGAAGAACTTCAGGGAAAGAAATTCGTGATGTATTCTTCGGATCTCAAGCGTGCGGCACAGACGGCGGAAGAGATCTCGAAATCTCTTGGTGTGGAAGCGATCCTTCGAAAAGAACTTCGCGAGAGAAACCTGGGGAAATGCTGCGGGAAATCCGTGCAGTGGCTCCGTGAAAATTTCGAGACACCGGAGAACACCGTCGACGACTGTCTGTTCTCAGACGGAGAGAGCCGCAGGGCATGCTGGAACCGCCTTCGTCCTTTCTACGAAGAAGTGATGGAAAGTGATGAGGAGACGATCATCATCGTGTCCCATGGTGATCTTCTGAGTCTATGGAATCTTATGTATCTGGGCCTTCCGGTGGAAGCCTATTATGATGTCGATATCCACGGGCCGGCCGGAGGCGTTTCCCACATGATCATCGGCGATGACGGGAAACACCGCGTGCGGCACATCAACGATATGTCCTATATCGCAGGAAAGGTTTAGGGAACTTTTGAGAAAGAATAGGCAAGAGAAGTTCCCTAAAATTGTATTGGCAGGAGCAGGATACGAAACATGGTGAGAATGGTTTTAACAGATCTGGATCATACACTTCTGAGGCAGGATGGGAGCATATCCGAGGCGTCTTTGGAAGTGATTGCTGCGTGCAGAAGTAAGGGCATCAAACTGGCGATCGCGACAGCGAGATACTGGATCGGTGCGGAGCGGTATATCCATCTTCTGAAACCGGATTATGAGATCACCACGGATGGTACGCTGATCCATGCGGAAGATAGGTGCATCTATTCGAAGACCTTCTCGATCGGGGATACGAACCGGATCGTGCGAAGTGTGAAGGCACGGATGCCGGGAACGGAAATCTCCGTGGCGCATGGGAAAACAGTCTTCTGGAACAGTAAGCATATCGCGGAATCGGAGCGGCTTCATAAGGCGGTCTATAACGATTATTCGCGGGACCTGGAAGTCGGTGCCAATAAGATCGCCGCCATTCTTTCAGATGAACAGATGGCGCAGGAGATCGCAGATGAAATAGGATGTAAATTGCAGTGCTATCGCGGGGAGAATATGTATGCCTTCCTGCCGGAAGGATCCGGAAAGATCCAGGCGATCGAAGCACTGTCCGAAAGAAGCGGGATCGCGATTTCGGATATCGTGGCTTTCGGAGACGATAAGAACGATATCGATATGCTGACGATGTGCGGGAAAGGTGTTGCCGTGGCAAATGCGATCCCGGAAGTTCTTGATGTCGCTGATGAGATCACTGCTTCCAATGACGAAGATGGAGTGGCGGAATGGATGAGAAAGAACTGCCTTTCATAGTGTAGAATAATTGCAGGAAAAAAGTGCTTTTCGAGGAGCAAAAAGAAGATGAATTTCGATCAGTTCGTAAAAGATATTCAGGACAATAATTGGAATGTATTCGGCACGGAAGTGTATGAAAACGGCGAGCTGACGCACAGTTTCGGGGATACGACGGGTCTTCACGAGATCTACTCGGCGACGAAGACGGTGCTGTCCGTCGCTGTCGGTACCCTCTACGACGAGGGACGCATCGATCTCGACCGATCGATCCTGGAATATCTTCCGAGCGAAAAGCACTTGTCTCTTTCAAAAGAGCAGAAAGCACGCTGGGAGAAGATCAGCCTCCGCCGTCTTCTGACCATGTCGGTTTCTGATCTTCCTTTCCGGCCGGAAGGGGAAAACTGGCTGGACTTTTCGCTGGCATGTGAGATCGAAGATCCGGAAAAGATTGAATTCAACTATAGTAATATCTCGGCGTACCTGATTGGTGTGGCGCTGACAGAGGCGCTCGGCAGCGACCTAGGTGCTTTTATAGAGGAAAGGATCTTCGCGCCGCTGGAGATCACATCCTTTGAGTACGGAAGATCTCCGGAGGGGTATTTCTACGGCGCGTCAAAGATGCGCCTTTCCGTTCATGACGTAAGTAAATTCGGGCTGCTTCTTTATAACGGGGGTGTGTATAACGGAGTCCGTATCCTTTCCGAAGAATATGTGGAGATGGCCACATCCGTGCAGCAGATGAACAGAGAAGGCGGTTATGGCTTCTTTATCTGGAAATACAGAGACGGCTTCAGCATTAACGGCAAGTGGAAGCAGAAATGCTATGTCCTGCCGAAGAAAGGTGTTATCGTGACCTATCTTTCGCATATCGAAGATGGTTCCCACGATCTTCTGGAAAGCATGGAGAAGAATATTCTCGGCATCGGTATTGGCTAGGAGCAAAAAGCGAAGTGGAATCCCGGAATAAACGTCAGCTTTTCTTTTCGGCCTTATCCTTATACATCGCTTCATCTGCACGCTTGAAAACATCTGCTGCAGATATATCCGAATTACTATCATATGCAGCCATGCCGCAAGCGATAGATACATAATCCGATGGTAATGGAAGGGTCTCGGAATAAGGACTCATCATCTCGTTGATCGCGATCAGACGCTCGTCGCGCTTCTCGTAATCTTCACCGGTAAGTACCGCAACGAATTCATCTCCACCTATGCGGTAAACAGGACTGTGCTTATACACATTGCAGATCAGGTGGCAGGCCCGTAACAGATATTCATCTCCGGCTTCATGTCCCTGGGAGTCATTGACCATCTTCAGATTGTTTACATCAAACATAGCGATCGCAAACTTCACATCCGGATTGGAATTGATCTGTGACTGGAGATACTTTTCTTTATCTTCGAAAGCCATGCGGTTATTTACATGAGTCAGAGGATCTCTGCCCATCAGATCAAGAAGACGCTTATTGATGTGATCCAGAGTCAGCGCATGACGGAACTTTTCGAATGCCAGACTCATGCGGGTATAGTATGTATGCAGGAAGTGATTCATCAGTTTATCGATACAGTCTCTGAAGACCAGGTATCCATAAGCAGAGTCTTCATCATGAAGAGGAAGCATGATATAAAGATGATTCGATCCTGAGGGATCACGTCCGGGAACC
>DFFH01000116.1:0-1790 GCA_002368805.1 Mageeibacillus sp. UBA3781
AAGACCGCGATCACCATCGCGGAGGAGGGCTCCGTCCTTCTGAAGAACGACCGGGAGGCGCTGCCGCTGAATAGCGGCGCGAAGGTCGCTGTTTTCGGGCGCATGCAGAATAATTACTATAAGAGCGGCACCGGATCCGGCGGTATGGTCAATGTCAAGCATGTCATATCGATTCTTGAGGGTCTCCGGGATGAAAAAGAGATCTCTCTGGACGAGGAACTGATCCGGACATATGAAGAATGGGAGAGCAAGAATCCCGTCGATCCGGGCATGGGATGGGGCAAAGAGAACTGGTCACAGCCGGAGATGCCTCTTTCCGATGATCTGGTAAAAGCAGCCGCAGAGCGTAACGACGCGGCGATCATCGTCATCGCCAGAACGGCCGGTGAAGATCGCGATAATACAGCGCAGAAGGGTTCTTTCTTCTTAAGTGATGGCGAAGAAGAAATGATTCAGAAAGTATGTAAGGCATTCCCCAAGACGATCGTTCTTCTGAATGTCGGAAACATTATCGACATGAGTTTTGTAGAGAAATATGATCCGGCAGCGGTCATGTATGTATGGCAGGCCGGCATGATCGGCGGTACAGCCGTCGCAAACCTCGTAACCGGAAAGGCGGTCCCCTCGGGAAGTCTTACCGATACTATTGCAAAAGCACTTCCCGACTATCCGTCATCTTCCAATTTCGGACAGGATGTTGCCAGAGATTTCTATGCGGAGGATATCTTCGTCGGATATCGGTATTTCAGTACATTTGCACCGGAGAAGGTACTCTATCCATTTGGCTTCGGTCTGTCTTATACGTCATTTGAGATCGGAACACCTGTCTTTTCTTCCGAAGGAACGGATGTGTCCGTGAAGGCAACCGTAAAGAATACCGGCGCCTGCCACGGCAAAAAGACCGTGATGCTCTTTGCAGAGGCTCCGTCTGACCGTTTCGCAATGCCGAAGAGAGTTCTGGTGGACTTCGCGAAGACTTCCGACCTTGCACCGGGAGAAGCGCAGGAACTTACGCTGAAAGCAGGAGCAAACCGCTACAGTGCTTTTGACGATGACGGACGGCTCATGGGCAAGACCGGCTGGGTACTCCCGAAGGGCACATATACATTCTATGTAGGAGAGAATGCAGCAGATGGTATCGCAGCCGGCTCGGTCGAGATCGCGGATGATACGATGGTCGAGGAACTCGAATCCGCATTTAAACCGGTAACAGCCTTCGATCGTCTGACCCTGGGCGGAAAATATGAACCGGCACCGCTTCGTACGATCAATCACCTCGACACAAGACTGGAGCGTCTCCCGAAGGAGATCGCCCAGACAGGGGATAAGGGCATCAAGCTCGCGGACGTGAAGAACGGGAAGAATACTCTCGAAGAGTTCATCGCGCAGATCCCGGATGAAGATCTGGCGCTGATCATCCGCGGTGAGGGGATGAGCAGCCCGAAGGTCACGACCGGTACTGCCGCGGCATATGGTGGTGTGTCCAAAGAACTGAAAGCCCTGGGGATCCCGACGATCTGCTGTGATGACGGTCCGTCCGGTATGCGTATCGACAGCGGGAAGAAAGCATTTGCGATTCCGAATGGAACCTGCCTGGCATGTTCTTTTAACGAGGAATTAAATGAGGAACTCTTTACGTGGTTTGGCATCGAGATGATCAGTAATGAAGTTGATGTGATTTTAGGACCTGGTATCAACATCCACAGACACCCCCTGAATGGCAGAAACTTCGAGTATTTCTCCGAGGATCCGCTTCTTACGGGCCGTATCGCCTCAGCACAGATCAAGGG